>JAUWPK010000334.1 GCA_030611625.1 Promethearchaeum sp.
TATCGCTCAAGGCATTGGCGACCAAATTCATTGCATAGGTGAAACTGTAAAAGATCCAATAATTAAATCCTATTCAATAATGAGAGAAAAAAATCCAGATGGGGTAATTCTGGCTAATATTTCTGCCAAATACCTTGTTCAATCTGAAACTTATATTGAAGATGTTAAGAAGGTTGTAAATATTATTAAAGCCAATGGAATTGAAATCTACCTCTCTCCCCTCAGAGATGTACTTTGGGATAAAAATGATTTTGGATTAGTTGGTTTTATCCCCAAGTTAAAAAAATTGATAGAAACAATTGATATACCTATTATCATTAAGAGCATTTCTACAGGATTAAGTAATGATGATATAAGACAGTTATGGGATATTGGAGTTTCTGGTTTTAATATAGGAGGTGTGGGTGGTACAAGTTTTGCCCGTATAGACACCCTTAATCGTCTAACTCTATCCCAAAAACAATCAGAATCTCCGATAAAACGTCCTTTGGATTTCTTTGGAACTCCTACTGTATGGTCTTTATTAGATATTGCATTAAGATCAGAAAACAATGATATTCCTTTGGTTGTTGGAGGAGGGATTCGCAATGGACTACAAGCAGTTAAAGCTTTGGCTATGGGTGCCGATTTAATCAGTATTACTTATCCAATATTAATTGAACTAACAGAAGACTTCGGATACCCAAAAGAAAAAAATTTAGAGCGATGGTTTGAACGCTTAATTTTTCAAATAAAAACTGTGATGGCTCTTTTTGGTGCAAAAACGATTGAAGATCTAAGATCTTTAGTTAAAACGCGAACTGTGATATTTGGGAGAACCAAAGAATGGATTGATGGAAGGAATCTCACCTTTCCTCCAAAATTTATCAGAAAAACCCATTAATTAATCCATCAATTTCTCGATAAGGGAATTAAGAATTTCTAACTTTTTTTTATATTTTGAATCTTTGAATAATCGATTCTGAATTGATTTTGGTTTGATTTCTGAATTGTTTAGGTTTTGGATAGAGTTATTTACAAAATCTTTTACATATGATTCAATTTCGCGAGAATATAGCGCTATTTTTTTATGTATTTTATTATTCACATCAAAAACTGGAAATTCTATATTGAAAGGATGTTTATGGATATTTCTCAAGCTACCTCGTGCTCCTGTAGATCCCATTAATTTAACACGTTCAGTTGTATAAGGAGAATTTAAGTATCCTATAATATAATATGCTTCTTCTAAGTTTTTAGGGACAAAAAAATATAGGGATGTATCTACAATCATTGAATCTGTTAGAATTGCTGATTTAACTATACTACCAATTCCTCCGTAAATTACTTTTGGGGTATTAAACTGGCGCGGATCGGTCAAAGCACTTCCATAATTTAATCTTTTTTCAAGGGTTTCAATTTTCGCGCCGATTTTTTTATTTTTCAGATAAATTTCTTGTAATTCTTGATAATGCTTCATCGAAGATGGAGATTTCGGAGTTTTTAAAATATACTCTCTGTTTTTCCCTTTTTCTAATGGAAGAAATGCTTTATAGGATAATAAATAATAAAAAGGAATTAAACCCGTACTTTTTGCAACCGAAAATATATTTGAAGAATCGACATTTGCTTGCTCATAGGCAATAAACTTCCATGTACTGTATTCCTTTGATTGTATTGATTTAGATGGTTGAATTGTTATCAAATCTAAATCATTTCTCTTTTTAATAATGTCAATAAATAGCAAATTTCTGGGAACAAGTGACGCTCCTTGCCGAAAAAACTTTTTATAATCAGATATTTTTTCCGTTTGTTTTGATAATTGAGATTCTGGTATTAATCTTCCTACATGTACGTTTTTATCTGGAATTAAATTTTGGGTTTCTGATTTGATTTCACGATCTCCTAAAATTTTGGATGGAACATAAGTACTGACTGATTTTAACCCTAATTTTATGGGATTTTTTGAGCAGTGATATAATTTCCATCGAATTTTAATTCTCTCTGAAAAATCCGATACCCCCTTGTTAGCTTTAAAACAAAGATTGTGAATGCGAAAAACATCTTCATCAAAAGCCCATATTTCTATATTTTTTAATCCGCAAAATTGTCTAAATAAAGAATGTTGAGCACCAGTAGCTAAACTGGCGGGAGTTACGAAAAATATTAATCCATCTCGTTTTAAAAAATCTCTAATCATTTTATAAATAAAAATCGTTGTTAATTCAGTAGATGTTTGATATTTTCCACCCCTTAAAATGCCTAATTCTTGCCCTAATTTCTTGACTTGTTCTTTTTCGGATTGTGATGGTATTCGATTTAATACCAACCATGGAGGATTTCCAATAATCAAATCAAATAAAGGGTTTTGAAATATAGGTTTCAATTTGATGTCTGTGAGGAGGTTTATTTCAAAAATCTTAATTTCCGTATTTTTGAGCCAAAATCCATCATATGATAAAAATAAATTCGCTCGAGCCATAATACAAGCAATAGGGTTAATATCGCATCCAACGACATTATTTATTGCTTTTTCCTTCTCCTCAGTTGACAGATTACTACTAACCACCAATTTTACAATTTCTAATAAGAACGTTCCTGAACCACATGTTGGATCTAACGTTTTCATTCCAATCTTATAAACATCTGAAATCATTATCTGAGCTAAAGTAGGATGTGTGTAAAATTCACCTTTGGAATGTTTTGTGGTATTTTTTATTAATTTCTGATAAAGATCGGTGAATATATCTTCGTTTTCAATCTCAAAACTTGACATATCGGAAATTAATTTAATTTGAAATTCTTTTAATTTCTGATTATGTAAAAAACTTTGAAAATAATCAGGTAATTTAAGAATGTTAAATATTTTTTGAAGGAGTGAGTCTAAATGTTGAATTTCTTTAATTTTTAAGCCTTTTAGTTTTAGAATTTTATGGATTAAAATTGTAATGATTGTAAATATTAGCAAACAGTGTCTAACACATAAATCCTCCTTAATTTCATCAGTTGGATAGATTTTTCTGAATTTTTCTGCCCATTTATTGTAATCTTCCAAGAAATTTTTCTCAGATTCTCTAAAGGCTTTTTTAATAGTTTTATAAATTCCTATTCCGTAATTGCTTGAGGAAAAAAAGTTATTCCCAACCCAATTACTGGAAATCATTTTTGCAGTTTTTCTCAATAATTAATCCCAAATTCATAAATTTTTAATTTTATGCTATTTTTATTTTATTACTAATTTCAATTTTATCGTAAATTAGGACGCAAGCATATAGCGGCTTTACTTCAATATTTATCCCACTGGGGCTAAAACTTTCCTCGGAATGAATGATGTAGAGATAAGATACACGGAAATAACTTTCCCGTTATGCAATTGATTAAGTCCTAATAAATATCATTGAGATTTAAAAGAAATATGGTGAAAAAATGGGCAACATTTTAGAAATATCTGCACTGGTTGAAGGAGGAAAAGCTTCGGGTGGACCTCCAATAGGGCCCGCAGTCGGTCCTACAGGCATTCCAATTAAGGACGTTGTCGACACCATCAATGAAAAAACCAAAGATTTCAAAGGGTTAAAAGTTCCGGTAACAATTCTTGTAAACACTGAAGATAGAACATTTGAGATTAAAGTAAGTACTCCAATGGTGTCTGCTTTACTTTTCAAGGAACTCGGAATCGAAAAAGGATCAGGAGAACCTACAACAAATTTTGTAGGAGATAT
>JAUWPK010000036.1 GCA_030611625.1 Promethearchaeum sp.
TGGAGTCCAATTGAAGTAACTCTTGTAGATAAAACTAGCATCAATTTAAGTTAAGATAATGTATTGAGGGTGAAAGATAATGTTTGAAGAAGAACAAGGTTTAAACGAAGATAAAAATGAAGATATTCCAGAATTAGAAAGAAATGAAGAGGAAAATAATGATCAGCTTGAATCTGAAGAATTAGATCAAAATAAAGAGGCCCAAGAACTAGATAGAAATGAAGAAGAAGATATTGATCAACAAGAATCTGAAGAATTAGATCAAGATGAAGAGGCCCAAGAACTAGAAAGAAATGAAGAGGAAGATATTGATCAACAAGAATCTGAAGAATTAGATCAAGATGAAGATGGAGATAAAGAAGAAATTCCAACTGATTCTGAAGAGATGGATAAAGAAGTCGAAAAAGACAAAGAAAATATTGAACAAGAGATTTTAGCTGATTTAGAGGAAATGGATAAAGAAATTGAAAGCTTGCCTTCTCAATCTGAATTAATAGATGAAGTAGGAGATGAAGAAGAAATTCCAATTGATTCTGAAGAGATAGATGATAAAATTTCAGGAGAAGGAATATCTCAAGAATCCATTGAAGAGTTCATAGAACAAGATCAATCAGAAACATCAGAAAATTCGATATCTGAAGATGAATTATCAGCTGAGGAAATAGTATCAGATGAAATTGATGAACTTTCAAGGAGGAAAAATATTATTGAGGGCGCGCTTTTTGTAGCAGGTCGTCCGATCTCCTTAGAGGAACTTATTATTAAAACTGAAATTAAGAAAAAAGATTTGGAAAAAAGTTTAGAAGAATTAATGCTGGATTATTTGATGCGCGCAACATCATTAGAAATTGTTCAGATTCAAGATAAATTCAGCCTTCAAATTAAACCAGAATATACCCCTAATGTTAAGAAATTTGCCACAGGAGGGCTTATACCAGACAGACATTTAAAAACCCTTACAATTATTGCGTTAAAACAACCGATACTAAAATCTAAATTGGTAAAAATTCGAGGATCGGGGGCTTATGAACATGTTAAGTTTTTATTAGATAGAGGGTTCATTAATGCAATAAAAAAGGGAAGATCTTATGAATTAATGACAACTGAGAATTTTTCAGATACTTTTGGACTTTCAAGGGATGTTTCAACATTAAAGAAGCAAATGATCAACCAACTTGGGATTGATCCTTCAAATGACACTTCAGATAACGAAGAAGTAGAATAGCACTTTTCATTTTTAAAAAAAGAAATTTTTCTTTATTATTTTTAATTAAATTGGTAAATTTTTCCAATATTTTGGGAGATAAACAGATTTTCCTGTTTCAAAACTCTCAACAATACCCCGAGAAACTGCGAACGATTTAAATGCGTCATTATAATTTGTTTTTGGTTGAATTTTACCCTTAGAATCAATTCCTATAGACAATTCTTCTAATAGGAACATTTCTGAAGAATAATTTTTTTTATTATATTCAACATCAGATGTTATTGGAACTGGCTCATCATGATATTGAAAGCCTTCAGGGTCCTCAAAAATTGAGATTTTTATTTCTTTATCTTTTTTATTTTCAATTAGATTTAATTCTCCTCCTTCAAAATTTAGCGCAACAGAATGCTGTAGTTTCCCCTTTTTTTGCCAATCTCCCCGGTATGTTGCATAAATCCAATTATCAGGATTCTCATAATTTTCAGGGGTTGATAGAGCTAAAACTGCAAATGTTGTAGAAGAACCTTTGAAATACGAGAATGAAGGCTTAAAATTTGCAGCGCCTTGAACTTGAACTATATCCATGTCAGTTAAGTAGCGCATTAAATCAAAATGATGGGGCGCCATATCCTCTAAAAATAAATCTTTAAGCCACCTTCGCCAACCTTGCCTGGTTTTGCCCCAATTATATAAGTAAGAAAAATTTAAAGATGCAATTTCCCCTAAATCTTTTTTATGCTCAAGGTAGTATTTCTTTAAGCTCCAGTTTTGAGGGAAATATCTTGTTTGAGTTCCTGCAGCGGTGCATAAATGTGGATTGTTATTCGCAGCTTTAACCATTTGTCTGCCTTGATCAATGCTGGAAGCGAGGTTTTTTTCACTCAAAACATTTAAACCTACTTCAAGAGATTCCATCGCGAGAACGTGATGTGTGTATGTAGGAGTAACGAGTATTGATAAATCATACTGTCCTTTTCCAAACTGTATAGCTTCCTCAATACTTGTAAATGCCTCCTTTCTATCGATTCCCCAGCTATTAGGTGCGTGTTCGAGTTTATCTGTGTCAGTATCAACAATTGCTGCTAGTTCCCAATCAGGATGTCCATCCAAAGCCTTCTTCCAAACATGCGCATGTCCCCCTATTCCTACGATTATCGCACGTTTCACTCTAGTGTTCATATGTTCAAAATGAATTCAATCCTTAAAAAGAAAAAGATTTATGAAAAAAAGATTTATGATGATTTATGAAGGTATTAATAATCGATGGATATATTGATCAACCAAGTTGTTTAGGAGTCCCCCCATTTTTAGCTCCTTTACCTCGTTATATATATGGATCCATTAAAAAAAACAAACCTTCATGGGCAATTGATTATAGAACTATAGATCAGATTCGTAAAGAGTTAAAAAAAAATTACCAAAATGAAACCCCGATTGGGTTTAATGCGTTAAGAAATAAAAATATTGTAATATTAATAACTGGTGTTTCAGTACCGGGAAAATACCTTGGTGGGACTCCTTTACGTTTTTCGGATTTAAAACATATCTCAAATTTCTTTTCAGAAAGTTTTAAGATTATTTGTGGACCTTCTACGGTTTTTGGAATTGGAGAAGAAGGTGGAAAACCCAGCATACCAATTGAAAGAATAGATGAAAAAATTTGGAATTTAATAATAAAGGGAGATCCTGAAATAGTACTCTCTATTCTTCTTCAAAAAAATGAGGATATTTTTTATAATTACCAAAAAATTTGCCAAAATCCAGATTTTAAAGATATTTTACACCTAAAACGTAAAAATATGGAAGAAATTTTGGAATTTTCTGTTATTGGGGCAGAATTGATAAGTCTACATCCTAATTTTTCAGAAAATGATGGTGGAAATTTGACTTGTGAAATTGAAACATTTAGAGGATGCCCAAGATATCTAAATGGAGGATGTTTATTTTGTGTTGAACCAAAGAAAGGCCCTACAATTCATCGAAAAATTAACTCGATAGTAAAAGAAATCATATCACTTTATAAATTCGGAGTTAGACATTTTAGAATTGGAAATCAGACTGATTTTTATGCAATCCATCATGGAATTTATGAGAATAAACGTTATCCAAAACCTAATCCAGAAATAATTGAAGAATTATTATCTAAAATTCGAAATTCATGTCCAGAAATACGGACACTCCATATTGACAATGTAAATGCATTGAATTTTGCACTATATCCTAAAGAAGCTGAGAAAATAACAAGGAGTATTATTAAATATTGCACTGATGGAAATATTGCTGCAATTGGAATAGAATCTGTGGATCCAAAAGTGATATCTATGAATAATTTAAAAGCTTCAGCTGATGAGATAATGGAGGCAATTTCAATAATTAATAGATATGGAAAAACAATTGGGAAAAATGGAAATCCTGCATTTTTACCTGGATTAAATTTCATTATGGGATTACAGGGAGAAACTGAAGCATCCTTAAACCTAAATTATCAATTTCTTAAAAAAATATTACGAGAAAACTATTGGATCCGAAGAATTAACTTAAGAAAATTTCTTATACCGTCAGGATTTAATCCCAAGTTCTATAAAAAGATTAAGAATCACTTGAACAAATTCTCTTCTAAGTATTATAAATGGAAAAATACAATAAGAAACGATATTGACCACCCAATGCTAAAAAAAATCTATCCAATTGGAGGTGAATTGAAAAATGTATATGCTGAAAAAAATGATGGTAATGGTACTTTATTACGGCAACCAGGAACATATCCGATAACATGTTTTGTGCCAAGAAAATTGGATTTGATGCAGTATTATAATCTTATAGTTGTTGGTCATGGATTTAGATCTCTTAATTGTTTAAAAGCACCCATTAAATTTATAAATTTAACTCAACGCGAATTAGAAATGATTGATGGAATTGGAAAAAAAAGAGCAAAAGCTATTCTTTTTAAAAGACCATTAAATAAAAAAGAATGGTTGGAAATTCTTCCCCTTGAAATTTGGGAAGAAATGACCAAAATACAACCATCTTTACTAAGTCTTATTGAAAAAAAAGGATAAATTTCAATTAAAATTTCGATTTAGCATTTTCAATGAGTTTTGATACTTTTTCATCTAATCCTTTCATAATTGTGGTAAGTTCTTTCTTCATCTTAGAATTAAATTGCTGATCTTTTATAGAAGGAAGGTTGATTTCTACATTATAGGCCGCACCTTTTAATCCAGTCAATGAATTTAGAGCAGCGACAGCAATATCAGACATTGCATTTTTATTTCCTTGAGTTCCAATTTCCAAGATAATATCTAATACAGACTTACACGTTCTAACTGTTTCCATTGGGATTAACGCTGCGTTTTTGTATTCTTCTTGGATTTTTGTAGAACGTTTTATCTTTGCATCCTCTGTATCTTTAGGAAGTTTAAAAGCTAAAATAACACCATTGAATGCATTTGCATCTTTTTCAATCAAGTTTGTTAAATTCTTATAATGTGCATCTAATTGGCTTATTTTTTCACTAAAGAATGGCTCTAACGCTTCGTATCCTTTCTTACCAAGAGTTAATCGTGAAACCATCGCAGCTAATGCAGCACCAATTGCCCCAGATACACATGATGCAGACCCTCCTCCTGGTGCAGGACTATCTGAAGCTAATTCGGCTAAAAAGTCATTTACACTTAGATATTCTAATGTTTTAGCAGATTCTATGCTTTCCATCTTCTTTTCAATTATTTGAGATCTGTCCCATTTATCATTTAATTGTAAATAATGTTCTGATGCTTCTAGAAGAGCATCTACAGGAATCATTCCATAAACTTCAGTTTCGATAATGGATACACCATAACGAGCAGCTTCATTTCTAACTGTTTCAACAACCATATGCATGGGAGTACCCTTATAGTTCGTAAGATTCATTGATACTTGAACATAAGGTTTAGTTTCAAATCCCATAGATTTTACATAATGAAACCCTCCATTTTTATGTCGAATATTTCGGCCAATTGTTTTAGCAATTTCTACATTTGTTGTGTTGAGATAAATATTATATGCTATTAAAAACTCACGAGCGCCAATGACGGTAGCACCAGATTTTGGAAGTTCAGAAGGCCCAAAATCGGGTTTTCGATCTGGATCGGTTTTTATTGCTTTTTTTAATCCTTCATATTGTCCTTTTCGAATATTTGCCAAGTTTACTCGATCTGGGCTTGTAGCTGAAGCTTCATATAGATAAGTAGGAATTTTTAGTTCTTTTGAAACCTTCTCTGCTAGTTTACGCGCTAAATTGGAGCATTCTTCAAGAGTTATTCCGCTTATTGGCACAAATGGAACTACATCAGTAGCTCCAATGCGAGGATGTTCACCTGAATGTTTATCCATGTCAATTAATTTGGCAGCAGTTTTAATTCCTGCAAAACCAGCATTAAAACAATCTTCGGGTTCCCCAACCAACGTTACGACCAACCGATTATGGTCAGGGTCTGCTCTTGAATCTAAAATCCTAGCATTGCTAGCTTCCTTCATTGCAGCTAGAATTTTGTCGATTACGTCTTGTCTACGACCTTCTGAAAAATTTGGAACTAATTCAACTAGTGGCATTTCTTCACCAATTAAAAAGAAGAAACATTTTTTAAAACTTTTTAGAAATATAAGAATCTATAGATAAAATTAAATAATCTGCTAAAGTATAAAAAATTGAGTCTATCCCCTCCAGAGTTTTTGAGGATGTAAAAATATGCCCAATAATATTACAATTTTCAGGAATACTGGAAGTAAATTCAAACCACTTATATTCAAACTTCTTGATATCTTCATATTGAACAAGGTCTTTCTTCGAGCCACAAATTAAAATTGGAATTAATGGATTTTCATCCATTAAAAGCGAGATCCATTTAGGTATAGAATTGAATGTATTGATTCGGGTCATATCATATAAAATTATACTAGCTTTAGCACCTTTAATATATGTATCGTGCAGGAATTGAAATCTTTTCTGTCCACCTAAATCATAGACTAAAAATTGAAATGTTTTCTTATTATGATTGACTTCTAAGATAACAAAATCAACCCCAATAGTCATTTTTGAAGCCATATTAAAAGAACCAGTTTTTTTTGTCGAAATTAAAGTAGATTTTCCTGTTCCAGCTTGTCCTGCAATTACTATTTTAATAGGGTATTTTTCGTTATATAAAGCCACACACTATTTTTTTAAATGAATGTTATAAATTGCGAAAAAAATTGGAACTCAAAAGGATAGCAAAATTATTAGGGTTGAATGAAAGTTTTATCATCATGGATCTTGATTTGAATAAAAAATCAGTTACCTCATGGAAAATAAAAAATGAAGATTTTGAAGCACTATCTATTTCCATAATTGAAGAAAATAAGAAATTGAAAGAAATTTTATTTACTCAAAATGAATTTTCATTAAATTATTCTCAATTTTCCTTATATTATAACTATTTAGCTCAAGTAAAAAATAATATCGATTTAAAATATGTTATTCCAGATTACAAGCAAATTAAATTTCATCAAAAATCTAAAAAACGTAAAATTGCACCTCTTTCGCTTAAGGGAACCTTAAAAATTCCTGAAGTTTACTTTATCACAAATAATGGCTTATGTTTATTTCACTTTTTAGCTTATCATGGAAAAATGGAAAGATCTCCAATTAATCAAAATTTAGTTTCTGGGTTACTTAGTGCAATAAATTCTTTTGCTGAAAATATAGGATGGTTATCAGGAGTAAAGTTAATAAAATCAGGTGAAATAGAAGTAAGATTCAGTAAAAAGGAGCATATATTTGTTGCTTTGATGACAAACGTTAATTCACGATTAAGTCATCTTGTAGAACCAATATTATTTGATTTTGCAGAAGAAATAGGAGAATTTTTTGAAAATAATTATTCAAAACAGATTTATGCATGCTATGAAAAAGGTATAGTGAATACTGATGATTTTTCTGAATTTCAAGAGAGTATAAATAAGTTTTTTATCCAATATAGAAAACAAACATTTGAACTATATCAAAAACTAATTTTGACTGAAGCAATTTACTTAGGTGTTCCTCATGATTCTTGTGTTGATTTAATACATCAAGTATCAGAGGGAAAAAGTGTTATAAACGAACTCGCTAAATTAATGAAGGATTATCCCGTGATCACAAATGCAATTCAAAAAGTGAATTTTGACCAAAAACCAGTTTGGGATATTTTTGGAGTCCCAATTTATGAATTCGCGAAAGAATAAACTTAAAACAATATTTTTCATTTCTTTTTTCATGGATATATTTTTAGAAAACCTCGATTGGACAATTGAAAATAAAGATTACCTGAAAAATCAGCAAGTTTCAATCTATTATTTCAGTTTAACAACATGTCCATATTGTAAACGCGGGATAAAATGGTTATTAGAAAAAAATGTAGCCTTTAGATGGCTTTATCTTGATAAAATATTATTAGAAATGAAAAAATCTATTAAAAATTGGATCCAAGAAAAATATAATTTACCAACAAGAATGGGTACACCATTTGTAATATTTAGAAAAAATCAGAACGATTTTATCTCTAATGGATATGATCCATCTTATTGGGCTTCAAAAATTTAGTTGTTTCTTCTTTCGCATAATTAATTTGTTACACTCTGTTCTATAAGTTGTTTAATCCTTGAAGGTTTAGGAAAACTTCCATCAAATAATTGATCTAATTCAATTTGTAAATCATGTTTTATATTCGTTGTTTCTGGAGAAGGAGAAAATGTCTTATTTATTTTTTTAATGGGAGGTGAAGGAGGATATAATGATAATGGGGGAGATAATGATTGAAGATTGGATTGTGCCATTGCCATTATTGGAGCAGCAGGTCTAGAAAGAGACAGCCTTAGTAATTCTTGCATGTTAAGATTCATTTCATCTACTTTTTCTTTTAATTTTGTGTTTTCTTCTTGAAGATTTCTTATAATTTTAATCCTATCAAACATAGATTGGAGAACCATGCTAAAATTTGCAGGACTTCCTAAATCTTTATTAATCTTAAGAAGAATCGAAACCAGTTTAATATATACGTTTGAATTTACAGTGATTTGCATTAAATCATCTAATTAAAGTCTATTTAGGTTATGTTTAAGCTCTCAAATAAAAAAATATTTGAACTCTATAAATTTTTTAAATATATTTTTTTAAACTTCGAAAATAATCGCTAATATAAAATAAAGATCTGATTGTTGGCAAATATTATGATTCTTTATTCAGTATGTAAAAAATTTTGATGGGTTCTCTAAAAAAGTAGAGCTCGGATTAAAAGCTTCTTGAAATCAATTAATTATGTAATTGTCATGATTTTCTCTTTAATTAATCGATAGAGGAAAATCTATAAGACATCATTTATTATCACAAAGCGAAGTCTAGTGATTGTTTTTCTACTTAAATGGGATGAAAAATATGGCTGAAAATAAAGAAAAAATACCCAAATATCTTGTGAGATTTCACGGACGTGGGGGTCAAGGAGCGGTTACTGCTGCCCAACTCTGTTCTATGGCTTTTGATGGTCCAGCTACTTGTATGCCCACATTTGGTGCTGAAAGGATGGGATCACCTGTTGCATCTTTTGCAAGAATGTCAAAAGACTATAATCAAGTGCGAACAAATGAGCAAGTTTACTCTCCCCAATATAGTTGCATATTAGATGATACTTTGCTTGAAGATGTAGACTGTACTGCGGGAATGGTTCCAGGTGGTTATTTGATTGTAAATACATGTAAACCCTATGAGGAAATAAGAGAAATAATTGAAAAAAATAATCCTCCAGAAATAAACGTTGCGCTAATTGATGCTACAACCATCGCATTAGAATATCTAGGGCGAAACATAACGAATACCCTAATATTGGGTGCTTTAGTAAAAGTTGCACCTCAAATATTTACTCTTGATGAACTAATTACTGCAATAGCGGATCAATTCAATCCAAAAATTGCTCAAAAGAACATGGATGCAATAAAAACAGTTCCAGATGCAACTAAGATTTATCCTTGTGATGATAAAGTAAAAATTAGCTTTGAAAAAGATTATAAGAAAGAATGGAGTCACATCGGACTAGGAAAATTAGGTGCTGCAGAATTAGATAAAGCAGGAGTTTGGTTTACTGATGTCATAGACGGGGGCTCTGCTCGGGTAAATACTGGATCTTGGGGAGTCAGTTATGCAACTTTTCACCCAGAATATTGCATTCAATGTGGAAATTGTGTTTTTATCTGTCCTGATTTATGTATTGAACGAGAATTTCGCGATAATAAATGGCAAATAGTCGGTGTCGATGAATTTCATTGTAAAGGGTGTGAAAATTGCGTTTACGTTTGTCCAGGAAAGAAAGATAAAGAAACCGGAGAGAAGCATAAGGCTTTGACTATGGTTATGAAATGTTAAGGTGAAATGAAAAATGTCTGTACAACCAATGAATCCTTTTTTTAAGGAAATTAAGAAACCTGTCGAATTAACAATGACAGGTAATTATGCTGTTGCGGGTGCGGTTAGTCAAACTGATCCCGATGTGATTTGTGCATTTCCAATTACGCCTCAAACACAATCTGTGGAAGGTTTATCTGATGTTGTCAACCATGGAAAGTTGAAAGCGGCATTCGTTAATGTAGAATCTGAATTAGCGGCTTGTGCATTTAGTACCGCTGCATGTGCTGCTGGAGCTCGAACCTTTATAGCTACTGCTTCTCAAGGGCTATTACTAATGGCTGAATGCTTACCTATGGCACCTGGATGGAGAGTTCCACTAACAATGATGATATCAGCCCGAGCATTTAATTCTCCAAATCTTTCAATATGGAATTCATGGGAATTTACTTTATTATCTGGAATGGGATGGAATACTATCGTTTCTGAAAATGTACAAGAAACTTATGATGCAGCAATAATTGCATCCAAAATTTCTGAAGATTCATTATTTCCTACTCAATTCGTCCACGATGGGTTTATAATTTCACATAGTGCTCAGAAATTTTTCGCTATTCCCGATGAAGATGTTCTGAAATACACTCCAAGAAAACCACGCCACCATATTAATACTGATAAAACAGGAACTTGGGGGGGAATTGTTACACCGGATTATTTTGGAGAAGGAAGATTAGCTTTAGAATTAGAAAAGAATAAAGTATTACCCATTATGGATAACGCATTCAAAGAATTTAAAAAAATGACCGGTAGATCTTATCATTCAATTGAAACATATAATTTAGATTGTTCCAGTAAAACAGTCTTTCTAACAATGGGATCAATGTGTGGTAACATTCTCACATGGATGGAACACAATAAGGATGTCGGATTAATTAAATTAAGAACATGGAGACCATTTCCAACTGAACAATTAAGAAAAATAATTGAGGAGAATAATATTGAAAAAATAATTATTCTTGAGAAAGATGATGATCTCAGTGGAATTTTACCTCCAGTCGGTCAATCAGTTGCAAGCGCACTATTTGGCATAAATGTTGTTCTTAGATCTCTTATTGTCGGATTGGGTGGGCGAGATGTCACCAAAGATGAAATTGAATATGCTGCAAAAAAGATGAAACCTATAACTGATAATAGGGGGAAATTGTATGATTATCTTGGAGTTAGGGAAACCAAAGATAAAATGTGGGAGGTTCGTTTTTAACTAGAGGTGATTTTATCATGACAAAAATACTAAAAATGGCTGATATTTTAGCACGAACTGAAAGAAATACGGTATTATATATTTCATATGATAACGAGGCTTTTATGAATACTGGTATTCAAGAAAGTGGAACAACACCATTTGGGGCCAGCACTACGACAGGTCCAGGTGGAGAAAAAATTAAGGGAAAAATCGGAATTAAAGAGGATTATATCTTAGGTTTTACATTTCTGGGTCTTAAAAGTGCTTTCTTTGCAACAGCAAATGTTGCATATCCTACTGATTTCATGGGAAAAGTAATGGATGCAATGAAAACACCTGGAGGGGGATTTATACAGGTGTATAGCCCTTGTCCTCGAGGTTGGCGTCATCCCGCACAAGATACAATTAAAATATCAAAACTTGCAACAGAATCTGGATATTGGCCTTTAATAACAGTTAAAGTTACAGATGGAGTTCCAAAATATTATTATACATCAGTTCCCGGGATGAAGAAATCTGAAGCTGTATATATTACAACTGATGAAGAAAAAATGTTGGAATACCTGAAAACTCAAGGAAAATTCCGCCATTTACTAAAACCAGAATTTTTAGAAAAGACCATAGATGAAAATTTTGCTCAAGTAAAAGCACGTAACATTAATTTAAATCATCTACTTGCTTCATTCGGGGAAGATGACCGTAAAATACGTTATTCGGTAATACACAATAAAGTTCCTCCACAATTTCATATAAATCAAGGATATGGTTTATGCCCTGGTTGTGGGGCAGGGATGATGGTAAATCAATTATCTCATGCGGCATACCAAGTAGCAGAAAAAAATTGCATTTATGTAAATAACACATGTTGTTTGGAGGTAGCTACAAGTAAAGATGATGTAACCTCATGGCAAGCATCGTGGATGCATCAATTATTTGAATCTGGAGCAACTGTAGCTGATGCAATTTCAACAGCTTATCGAATTATGTATAATAAAGGCATCAAGAAAGAAGTTCCTTATGTAATACATATTGGCGGAGATGGTTCGACTGTTAATATTGGATTTCAATTCTTGAAATCTGCACTAGTTAGATCATCTGGATATCAAATATTAAATAAAGATCTACAAATTTAGAATACAAATTAATTTTTTTTTTATCCTTTTTTTTTAACTGTTATTTTTCAAAATAAATCCAATCTTTGAATTTTTAATAAA
The DNA here is from genome assembly GCA_030611625.1 of Promethearchaeum sp. GTDB lineage: Archaea > Asgardarchaeota > Lokiarchaeia > Sigyniarchaeales > Promethearchaeaceae > Promethearchaeum. The sequence continues at coordinate 12,057 of JAUWPK010000036.1, forward strand.
CTTGAACAAATTTTTAATAAGAAATATGAATTCCAATTTTTATTTGAAAAGATGTAAACATTTTAGGGAAATGACATTTTTGTGTGGCGCTTTTTCACGTGATTAAAAGGAATTTATAGGATAAAGGGTGATTCAGAAAGATTTTACTAAATTAGTGTATAAAGTTTGTAAAAAAGAATTGATGAATATTTATATCCGACAAAAATTGATCGATAGAATAGTGGGAAATATTTCGGGAGCAAAATTAAATTAACTTCGCTTAAACGTTCTGTATACGTAGCCATAAGATAAAAGATTTTTTTTTTTTCCTCCTTTATTTGATTTTAGTGGGAAAAAATTTGAAGAGATCTATAAACTCGGTTAAAAATTCGCCCCAATTCTATTAAAAATACACAACATTTATATAGTGAGTTGGTGATATTGTATTTATATCCTATCATCGCGGAGGATATTATTTTAAAAAAAAAAATAATGTGAATAATATGGCTAAGAAAAAATCAGCAGCACCAGCAAAGAAAAAAGCAGCTCCAAAAGCTCGATCTGCTTACATTGCTAAAGCACCTATTCGACGCTTAATGAAGAATGAAGGCGCAGGATTAGTAGCAGAAGATGCAGTTATTTTATTGATCGAAGAACTTACAAAAGCAGCAAAAGAAGTAACAAAAGAAGCCGTTAAACTTGTCAAAGGTGACAAACGGAAAAGAGTAACTGCCGCAGATATTGCAGCATGTGAATAAAATAAGTATTTATTGATTTTATTCATCTTTTTTATTGTCAGTCTTTAAGGTTATAAATTATGTCCCAAAATATAACCATTTTTTTCCTTTCTGTAAATATTTACCACTTTCTATGCTAAAACTTAACATTTCTGATTCTAATTGCTCGATCGTACGCATACGGTACCAAAAAAGTGTCAGTTCTTGATGATGAATACCATGTTTTAATCCTTGATTGCGATAAAATTGCCATCCATTGTGAATTAATGCTCGAAGGTATAATTCGGCTAATTGGACAATAGGATTCCGATATCTGAATTGATAATGGATTTTGTTTAGAGAAGAAAATCCTGTTTCTTGATTCCAGCGAATTTTATATGTTCTAGTCAACCAACGAGCCCATGATCGCTCATTTTTCCATGGTTTTAGGGTCGTAAAGAAGGCTGACAACTGATGTAATGCTTCATCATAACTCAATTTTCCGTTCCAAAGTTGATCACGGATTTTCCAAGCAGATTGATCATCATGCCCAACAATTACAATATTAATCAGAACCGAAGTAGGCCATGGTTTGGCTCCAGATTTCTGTTTAAATAGGTATTTACATACTAGGGGCCCTTTTTTCAGTAGGTAATCTTTAATTACTTTCTTAACTTTGGGATATTTCTTTGAAGGCATGATTATTGGAATTTTTTTGTCTTTTAGATGCTTAATTAATTGAACACGATAAAATTCCCGATCCATCAAGGCATAATTAAAGTTAAAATCATTCCACTTTAACCATTCGGTTGAATTAGGAATGGGAAGCCAGCGACATTTACCCTTCTGCAATAAATAAAAGTCAGTAAACAGAGTAATATTCTGGCAATGGACTGAATGTCCTTGAAACATGCGTACCGTTTTAGTACCCATATGACGCTTATATGTTTTTTGCTCGTATGGTGTGATTGTCTTTCCATAATATGGATATTCCGTGTTATCGACCAAGAATCGCCACTTTTGGGATGACCCGAAAAATTTTGCTATTTTACGACACAGGGCCATATTAATATTTCCAAAGAGATTATGCACTTCTTTTTCTGAAAAACGTCGAAAATACTTATCCACTTCGGTTTGGTGAGGAACTAACCTTCGTTTTCGTTTATGATCTACAAAATGTTTAACCGTCAGATTATAATTATCTTCATAATATTTGGTTAAATAGGCATTTAACCCTTCAGCGGCAACATGAACCGAGATTTGGCGTAGAATTGCATATATCTTCACCATTATAAATTCTGAATGTGCATATAGCCGAGGACGGAAGCGTTT
>JAUWPK010000029.1 GCA_030611625.1 Promethearchaeum sp.
CCTAATGGTGAGGCTATCGCTTTTTCAGTCATTAACTCATAAGGATCGATATTATTTCCCAATTCTAATTCTTTTTTTGCTTTAAGTCTCTCTTCGGCTCCAATATTATCACGGAACCAGCGTAAAACTGCACCGCTTGTAAAAATGGAAGCTTCTTGGACCCATTTACCGGGAATTGCTGCACAACTACACAATACACGCTTATCTTTGTCAAAAGTAGGTTTATCTAAATAACCTAATATAAATGATCCCGTTCCGGTAGTGCATTTCATTCGACCAGGTTTTACAACACCTACACCTAATGCAGCACATTGTTGGTCCCCTCCACCTGTAATTACTTTTGTTTTTGTGGAGAAACCAGTATCCGAAGAAATAATATTACCAATTTCTTTTCCTGAAGGTAACGCTTCGGGCATTTTATCCAAATCAATTCCCATAAGACTTCCAATTGAATCGGACCATTTTAAGGAATTTATGTCAAATAGCATTGTTCTAGATGCATTTGAATGGTCAGTGATATACTTTCCAGTTAATTTATAAAATATAAAATCATGAACTAAGAGAAATTTGTATGTTTTTGAATAAATTTCGGGTTTGTGGTTTTTAAACCAAAGTATTTTAGAACCAGAAAAATATGGGTCAACTGTTAGTCCAGTAGTGTTATAAATTTTATCAACACCAATATTTCCTTTAATCCAATTACATTCCTCAGTGGTCCTGCGATCTTGCCATACAATTGCGTGAAAAAGTGGTTCACCATTAGAATCAACTGGGACGATTGTTTCTCTTTGGTTCGTAATTGCAACACTTAATATATCGTCTCTATCAATTTTCGAATTTTTAATTGCATTGACGATTGTTTTTTTGACAGCTTTCCACCATATATTCGCATCTTGTTCAACCATAACAGGAGTTGGATAATAAGATTCCCATTCCTCATAATCTCGTCCAAATTCAATACCCTTTAAATCAAAGATTATACACCTTGTACCAGTAGTTCCAATATCTAAAGCAGCTATGTATTTACTCAAATTTTTTATCTCCAAAAATATATTTAAGATAACATTGTTCGAAGAATATAATAAGTACAACGTCAAAATAAAAAATAATATACTAAAAATTATGAAAAAAGGGATATGAATATGACCGTTGAAAATATCGAACAAATCCTTAATGAAAAAGAAATGTGTGAAAAAGAAATTAACAATATTAAGGAAAGTTTTGGACAAAAGAAACAAGAAGCCGAAGAAATGTCTAAAAATGAATTGGATGGTATAAATGGTAAATACAATTCAGTTTTATCAATTGCTGAAAAAAATCTTGAATTAAAAAAGCAAAACCATGAAGAAGCTTCAAAAAATTTAATCAAAGCTAAGGATGAGTTGAAAGATGCACATGATTCATATAAGGAAATTGAATCTTCCTTTAAAAAAGCAAAACATAGCTATGATAAAAAAAATCATACAATTATAAAAGCAATTGACTCTGATCTTGCATTCGCTTTGAAAGCAAAAGAAAAAGAAATAAAACACATTGATAAGAAGATACAAGCATATAATAAAATTAAGTGAGATGTGAAAAATATGATTAAAAAATTACAGAGATTTTTAAAAAACAAGCATAAATTCGACAGAAAATTAGACATGTACGAAATTCTGGAGCTTTTAGATGCAAGTTTTAAAACTTTCAGAGAAGCGGTCAAATCTGAAGAAAAAGAAGATATAAAAAAAGCATTGTCCCATTTTATGGTTGAAATGATTAAATATTGTAATTCCAGAAACATCGAAATCCAAAAAATACTGGAAGAGGACTTCAATTTATAAGAAAAGAATCCAACTGAATTGAATTGAGAAAATGAGATCTGAGATTACAAAAAAAAAGCCCATCATTTTTGCCCATCGGGGAGCCTCTGGAGTTGCGGTTGAAAACTCAATTACCGCCTTTCAGAAAGCGATAGATTATGGAGCAGATGGTTTAGAGACCGATGCGTGGATAATGAAAGATGGGGAAATAGTACTTCACCATGATGAATATATATATCATAGAAAAAATAATACAATTAAGATTCCGAAATCATCCTTATTTGAAATAAAAAAACACTCTTTATCAAATGGGGATCAAATTTTAACGATAACAGAGTTTTTAGAACAATTTGCCAATAAAAAAACTAAATCAAATAAGAAAATTCAATTTAGCATTGATTTGCAGGATCTAAATGTTGGTGAAAAACTGGTTCAAAAATTGGAAGAATTTGATGTTATTGATCAAACAATTTTATGTGCTACTTCTTATACTGCTTTGAACCGTGTTCGGAAAATTAACAAAGATATCAAGGTGAATCTCTCTCATAGAGAGGATTTAATTTCTCCTATTATGTTTCAAAATGGAGATAAATGGGGTAAAATTAATATCTATGCTTTTAATATCCAAGCTGAAATCATTACGAATGAAATGATGAAAAATCTTAAAAAAAATTCATTTAAGATCTTCATCTGGGATCTACATTCAGAGGAATTATTAAAAGAATACATAAAATATTACCCTGAAGCAATTTATACAAATTTTCCTTCGATGGCAAATGAAGTATGGGCAAAAATTCAAAATTAAACAAAAAAAAAATCGTCGATTTTAAGATCCTATTTTTTTCCTATTCATATAGCCACATTCGGGGCATATAACATACCCAAAAGCAACATTATAATCGTCTGCTATTCCAACAAGTGGTCCTTTGCATACTGGACATATAGGAGCATTACTGGGAAACCATTGTCCTTTTACATTGGGAGTAGATTTCAATTCATTAATCCAATTTTGGAACCTTCCAAGTGCTTGATAATCGTTCTTTTCCTTTGTTTTTTGTTTATAAGATTTAGGTCTGGAAACAACTACTACTACCGACTTCATTTTTTCAGGACTATTAATTAGAGTTAATGTTGGTAAAATTGCATTTTTTTTCATATTAGAGAAAAATTCAAAAAGTTCAGGAGGACCTAGGGCTACAATTGTTCCTTTTCCATGATAATCAGGATGTCTTTCAAAAAGAATTTGAAAGATTCTATCCTTAAAATCCCGTGCCCAAATTAAAATCCACAAGTCAGGATTTAATTCTTTTTTTTCTTCATTAACTAAATGGAGTAATCCCATTTCCACATAATAATGATTTTCTTTCCTACACAAATAATTAATATCATCAAAGAATTTTCTCTCTACTAAAGGATATGATCTGAAAGATTCTATAATACTCTGTAGGTTTACTTTTGTTTTTGTTTTTTGCCAACTTGTATTAGTTAAAAGATTCCATGAACCCATAACACATAAAAATTCTAATAATAAATAAAAATTCGTAAAATCTAAATTTTCATAGTTTTTAAATATTATATTAAAGAATAAAGAAGAAAACAGAGAATTATGAAGCCATTAATTGAAGAGATCAAAGATGTTTTAACTCCAAATAATTCACTTGGGTTTGTTAAAGATAATAAAATATATCAATTAGTACCGATCTTACCAATTACTCAATTTCTATCCATGGCTAAGGATCTTGACTCAGAAGGTCAAAAAAAAATATTAAATTTCGTTAACAACCCTAACACTGTAATATTTAATGGAATTCTCTATATTGCAACAAAAGGGTTAAATCTGAAAGGGCGTTTAAAGGAGATTCTTTCAATTTACCGTAACCATCTAAAAGATATTATTGGTGATAAAAAACCCTTAATAGATTTATATGAAAAAGTTCCCCCTGAAGATATCGCAAATTTGACTGAAGATCATGTAATTTTCGCTATGATGGATTTATACAATTCAAATAAAAAGGAACTTGCAGCAATTCGCTATTTACCTGACTATGAAATCCATTTCGAATCTAAAACATATAAGATGCCAGGATGTATGCTCGTTTTACACATAGATAACGCCTTAAAAATTGGAGAACCTGAAGTTGTTGTTAAAGGGAATAATTATGAGCATCCTTTTGTATATATGCACGATTATATGAGATTTGGTCAAAAAATTTGTATGGGAACCTTTTCTCATTCCGTAGATCATAAAAATTTCAATAAACTTCGTTTTGCAAATATAATCAATAATTTATTAAAACAATCAGTTCAAATATTAGTATCTGGTTATAATCGAGGAGTAAGTCCCGCTAACGGTCATTTGACCAGTGCGCAATATAAAAAATATCTTTAAATTATCTTTAAATTATCTTTAAATATGGTAAAAATATTAAAAATGAATAAAAATGTCTGATAAAAATAAAGATTTGAAAATAAAAGATACTTTACGTGATTTATTTGAAGAGTCAACCAGTTATGTTAAGGATTCAGAATCAAACGGAAATTCCTTTGAGAAAAACCCTAGAAAACTAAAAAAAGTTATAATTACTCGCTCCGCATATAATAAAATGATTATCATTGCACAAGAAGTTTCCAAATTATTAAATCAAAGCATGGAAGTTTATGCGTTATGCATCGGCAATAATGGAATTATTGAAGATATATTAATCCCTCATCAGAAAGTAAGTTCAATTTCGATTCACATAAATGCCTCTGAAATTTTATCTTTAGCGCCATATATTAGGACAAATAATCTGAATATTATTGGATGGGTTCATTCTCATGGGGATATGTCTGCTTTTTTTTCAAGCACCGATGACAGTAACCAAATTACCGTTCTAAATGACACTTCGAATTATACTAAAGTTAATAATGTTCGAGTAAAATATTGTTTTGGAATTACTGTTAACTTAAGGGAAGAGTTGTTTGGGATAGTAACTACGCAATTTCCATCAGGAAATATTGTCAATGAAAAAGCAATTTTTGAAATAAAATGTTATCTCCCCCCAAATTGGAACGAATATGAGATCCGGAGAGAAATTTCTGAAGAATTAGAAGAAAAAATTAAGAGAAATTTCAAATCTCACAAATATATAAAAAATTTTGATGATAACACAAAATTAAGAAAAAAAAAAAAACAGAATTTTGAAACATATGAAAAAAATGGGAAAAATGAAAAAAATCTCTTATCCAATTATGATCGTTATATAATAGATGCTTTCCTAAAGAAAAATAATATCTCAAACCCAAAATCAAAAAGACTTCTGATTAATTTTGTAAAATTCATTAGCTTCAATAAAAACTCGGAAAATAGAAATGATGATGATTGAAAATGACTGAAATTAAATACGACCGTCAAAGTAGAATTCCAGAATGGGATCAAAAAAAAATAACTAATGCTAAAGTCGCTGTCATAGGGGCAGGTGCCTTAGGAAATCATGTATGTCTGGGTTTAATAGGGCTAGGTGTTGGCTCAATTAAAATTTTTGATTATGATGAAATTGAAACCCATAACCTCAATCGACAATCTCTGTTTCGTGAAAATGATATAGGGCAAAACAAAGCTGAAATTCTTGCTGAATTACTTATGGAACGGAATTCATCAATTGAAATAATTGGAATTGACGAAAAAATTGAAGAAGATACCATTGATGATATCATTAGAGATGTTGATGTCATTGTAGATTGCGTAGATCTCATATATGTGAGATATTTTTTAAACCGATTTTGTATTGAACGTAATATTCCTTTAATTCATGGCGGTATAAGCTGGACTGGGGGTCAAACTGGTATCTTAACCAGAAAAACACCTTGTATAAGATGTATTTATCCCGATGCTTTACAAAAAGAAGAACTTGATAATGAAACATCATGTATAAGAAACCCAGAGGCAAGCGTTGTTTATATCAGCCAAATAATTGCAGGGTTGATGGTATATAATGTGCGACAAGTACTTTTGCCACTCCCAATGGATTTTAAACATCCTTCTGGATTATTAAAAATGGATGTCCGCTTAGAAAATCCATTCTATTTCGAAAAGACCATGAGAAAGAAAAAGTGTGCTTGTGTGAAGCTATTGAAGAAAGTAGCGCCAGATATTCTCAAGGAAGAAAAAGAGAACTTAAAGAAAATAGAAAAAGAAAACCTAAAAGAGCTTCAGAAAACTGTAGAAATGTCGAATGATAAAAAAAGCAAAAAGAAGAGCACTTCAATAAAGAAAAAATCTTCGAAAAGTGCAAAAATAGCAAAAATATCAAAAAAAATATCAAAATCCAAGTGAAAAATCAAAAAAAATGAATTTTTATGGCCGACCGAGGAAATGAAAATCAATTAAAAAAAGCATTAGAAGAAGGAAACCTAATTATTGTTGGACAAAAATCAATTTTAAAAGATAAAGAAAAAGAAATGGTTCCAATCGATTCAAAATTTAATAAATCTTTCCTTAAATATAACCTCCCCATCGGAATCGATTTCGGAAAATCATTAAAACCGAATAATTTTCTAACAAGCCTGGAAATTCTTGATAGAACTCTTCAAATTCCAAAAATTTCAGAGAAAAATCGATTTAAATTAGAAAATCTTCGACTTTTCTTAACTACTGGAAAAATTTGGCATTATAAACATGAATTAAATTTGTTATTAACAGAAAAAGAAGAAGTAGAAAAAGTAGAAGTAGAAAAAGTAGAAAAAGATAATGGATGTAAAGAAGGTAAATCTCATGAGGAAATATTGGAAAACCACTTCATATCACTTCTTATCTCACTTAATTTTATCTTAAACCAAGCTTCAACCACAAAAATCAAATGGGTTTCCAAAAACCAAATCCTAAAATTTATTGATTCGCAAGACCAAAAAAATATGCTTCGCCAATGGAAAACTAATAATTATGGAAAATTACAAGAAGACACCGTATTTTTGTCTCTTATCTCACAAACATTAATTCACCAAATATCATTACTAGATTTTCCAAAAATTCAAAAAAGTGAATTGAATAATTTAATAAATCTTGCAATTTCTGCTAAATTCTCAAAAATCCGTCAAATTACAAGTGACAAATTAAAATTAATTTCCTCTTTCCATGTACCTACCCCTAATTTAACGAAAAATTCAGTTTCAGAAGAAAAATCCCCCCAGAATCAACATAATATTAATAATAAGACCCTTTACAATATTTTAGATACACTAAAGATCCTCCAAAATGAGTAAATAATTATAATGTTTTAAATTCCCGACAATAATTTTACTCAGTATTTTTCGGACTTAAAAAATGGGTAATATTTCCCCTTCAAAATTAAAAAAATTCCCGAAAAAATAATTTTATGTCTTTCGTTTTGCAGATTTAATTAAAAAAAAAAAACACATGCAACCCTTTTCACCGAAATTCCCACCCTTAAAGCTTTTGCCTTCCATGTTTTTTTCCAGTTAGAATGCAAATTTTTTAAGGTTAAAAAATAACTCTTTAAGTAAGATAATCCTTTTCTTATATATCTTAATTAATTTTAAAATGGTGAAAATAATTGGTAGAAGAATACGACTTCCTTGCTGCAAAACCACTCGTTGTTGATAACGGGACTGGTATTTCAAAAAACGGCTTTGCAGGTGAAGATCAACCTCGATCTGTCTTTCCAACGCTTATCGGATATCCTAAATATACGTCAATCATGACCGACGTAGAACATTATACTCGTGAATACTATATTGGTGAAGAAGCCCTACAACTCAAAGGTGTCTTAAAACTCATGTTTCCAGTTGAACACGGGGTAATTGAAGATTGGATGGCTATGGAAAAGATATGGCATTACACATTCTATACAGACCTCCGTGTTGATCCTTCAGAACACCCTGTGCTGTTAACTGAAGCCCCATTAAACCCACGACCAAACCGTGAAAAAATGGCCGAAATTATGTTTGAAACCTTTAATGTACCCGCACTATATGTAGCAATGCAAGCAGTACTGTCATTATATGCATCCGGTCGAACCACTGGGTGTGTTATAGATATCGGTGATGGTGTTTCCCACGTTGTCCCAATCTATGAAGGTTTCGCTTTATCACACGCAATCTCAAGACTCGACCTTGCAGGCCGTGATATTACAACATACTTACAAAGATTACTAAGACAAAAAGGATTCTCATTCACAACATCCGCAGAGAAACAAATTGTCCAAGACATCAAAGAAAAATTATGCTACATCGCTCTTGACCCTGAAAAAGAAATTATGCTCTCAAAGAAAGTAGCCGGAATGGAAAAAGTTTACATGCTACCAGACGGTGAGACCATTACCGTTTCAGTTGAACGCTTCTTGGCTCCAGAATGCTTCTTCAATCCTAGTGTAATTGGAAAAGAGTTGGACCCATTAGACGATGTCATTAGCGGAGCAATCAAAGAGTGTGATGTCGATTTAAGACGTGATCTTTATGGAAATATTGTACTATCTGGTGGATCAACTATGTACCCTGGTCTAAAAGAAAGACTTACCAAAGAAATCAAAGAACAAATTCCGGAATCAGTTGATGTTAAAATTATTGCACCCCCAGAAAGAATGTATTCTGTATGGATCGGTGGATCGATTTTGGCCTCATTGAAAACATTCCAGAGAATGTGGGTTACGCGAAGAGAATACAAGGAAATTGGTCCTAGCATTATTCACAGATGTTTCTAATTTTTTTTTTTACTTTATTTCTTTTTATTTCTTATTTTTTCTTTTAGAATTTTCATTTATTAAAATCATCGTTGTGTGTTTGATAGATATCCAATTCGAGTTTTTTTTGTTTTGTTGCGGTTATAGCCTTGCGTATTTTTTCAAATCCTTTTTCTAGTGCAAATGTCATTTTGAATGAGTTATATTTTTGGCTTTTGATAAGTTTTTGTGTTTCTTCTTGATGTTTTTTTGGGAATTTAAAAGTGACATAGAAGCCAATGATGGCTATGCCGAGGAACGGGTTTTTTTTGAATATTATGGCGGTTAAGATTATTCCGAGGATCAGTGTAATTTTGTTCATTTTTTTCACCTGAGATCGTGTTTAAGATTTAGACCAGCGAATTTATGAGAAATTAAATAGTCTGCTAGTTGAGTGAATAGATTTGGTTTATTAGATGGATTTTTCACAAATTTATTCAAATCTTCCGAGATATCGATAAATTTTTGAAGGTTATTGAACCATTTATAGTAGTAGCTGAGCGTTCTTTGTTTTTTATATGTTGAATTGGAGATTTTAAGGGCGGGGCTGTATTTAAATTTGTGAATATATTCAGAAACCATTTTGGGATCGTATTCAGAGCTGAAAGGATCGGTCATTTTTTGGTAATTTGGATCAGGTTTAAGATTGTATGGATTGGCGGGTGGCGTGTTTATTATATAATCGAATTCAAAGTTCCTTGCCGGATTTACTCGAATTCCGAAGGTCCAGTGGATTCTATTTATCCAAGATGTTGTATCTTTATGGTTTTTATTAAGAACCGATGCAATTTGCCATTTAGCGATATTTTTGGGGATTCTTAATTGGGTTAAAAAATCGTCGAATCTTAGATTTTTATCAATGTTGGCGAGTATATGGGCATAAAGATCTAATAACGAATTAGTTTGGGTAAGATTATCTGTGAATGGGCTTATTTTACCAATATATTTGGTTTTTTCAGGATTTTTTACATCGGTTTTCATAACTAGTTCCTTAATTCTCATGGCTTTTGATGGTCTGGTTAAATCTGTATATGGGGTATAGACCGGAAAATATCCATTTTCAATCCAAGACAGTGCGCCGAAATTTTTATCATTTCTGTATGCAATTCTTTTATATCCGTAGAGTTCTCCAGTGATGAGGAAGTTATTTTGAAATCCAATTGCATTGTCCAGAAAGGATTTTTTAAGTTTTCCGTTGGACATTCTGGATACTTTAAGATTTTTGGGAAATTTTCCTTTTTCCAAGGTTTCACCTCCAGCTATAAATTTATAACCAGGTTTTAGTTGAAAATCTGCGTTCATGTCATCTTTAACAATCGTACATCGAGCGGTGATGAAGTCGTGTTCGAAATCAGATATATATTGATTTAACCAATAAAACTTCCCAGGAGTTCTTATTTTAACAAGGTTGTTTTCACCAAATTTTCCAAAATATGGTTTAGCTTGCTTCATTTCATTCAAAAATAAGGAATTTCTATCATCTGCTTTCCATATATTATCAACTGTATTCATGGCAATAGGATTATAAACTGATTTTCCTCTGTTGTGAATAAACCATATCAATTTGTTAAGGAGTGTATGTTGATCGCTACCAGAATTTGGGAATTTGGGTTTTGATACTAATTTCCAAGGGGTACTTAGAATTCCTAAGAGATTATCTGCCAGTGCAACTAAGCCAAATGGGACTTGTGAATCTTTAGTTTGGATTATTTCGTTTAAAGGTGTTTTTCCTTTCAAAAAATCATAATTCGCACCGGGGGAATATAATTCTAGCAATTTATTTAACACAGGGTATAGTACCGATGTGAATCCGAACATTTTGGATGATTTTTTAAGTTTGGGATTAGTATCTGAGCTAGAACATTTGGAGATGTATGCTATTATTTGAAGAATAGAAACAAAATAAATAGCAGTGTCGAGATCGCTCCTGGTTGTGAAAATACTCCATAGTTCACTTGCTTGGCCATATTTTGCTTTAAAACTATCTGCGTCTAAAGTTTTATGCCAATTTGCTAATATATCATTCAGAACTTGTTCCAGGGTATATTTCTCTTTAATCTTTATACTGGATAAAGATTTATCGAAGTGTTTAGGAAGTAGACATTTGATGATTAAATCTGCATGAGCTGGAGAAAATTCTCTATAAACTGCAGAAACAATGTTGTGTAACACCTTGTAGTACTCATATACAGTAATTCCTCCGTCATTTTCCGTTTTATATAAATGTGTTTTATTTAGTTTTCCTTTTTCGTCTATAATTTCAAGTAACCAGTCCATTGCATTCCAAATAGTATATTGTTGCTTTCCATATCCACCAAAAGAGAGCGTTATCTTCATTCTATTAATGCTTTCGATTGTAATTCTGAGCAATGTAGATAATTTTTGAAACCAGATGGATTTAAATAAATTGTGAAGATTCTTATCTGAATGGAATTGAAAATTAGGCTCCATTGCCAACTTTAAATTTCCCGATAAAATTTTTGTTTGAACTCTTAAATCCATTAAAAATTTATAAGGAATTGTGTTATGCATTAAAGATTCTTGAGATTGACTCTCCGATGAAAATATTTTATATATCTCGGCACTTGTTGTTCTACTATTCTTTAAAACAGAGATAGGGAATTCAGGAGAAATTTTTGAAGGTTTAGAAATTCCTACCATACCCGTTTTAGAACTAACTGATATCTTTCTATGATAGCTTTTATTTGATAAAATAAGATTTGCTTTAAATGGACTTTTAATTTTTTGATAATTTGAAATTAATCGTTTTCTAATTTGATAATCTATTGTATGATGCCAATTTTTTCCCTTTGGGAGATTAAAAGCAGTTTTGATTAAATTTCTCGGTGAACCTTTAACAAATATTGGCATATTATTGTGTCTTGGGTTTTTTTGCTTTTTTTTCCTTCCAATCTCAGAAGAAATCCGACCCTCTTGATATCCTTTGCCCATTTTAGATCGAATTTCAGAATGACGACTATTTTTTAATTTTTGTTCTTTATCTTTACTATTTTCATCGTTTCTTGAATTTGGCTTATTAATATTTATTGTAGGTTCGGTATTTCCAAATTTTCCCACAAGAAAATCATTTAGATATAATATTGAGAAATATTTATAATTTCCAAATTGTTTTGATGCGTCTGCGGGGTAATTCCAGAAAAGGAGATTGGTGCCTTTAATATTTTCCCAACGGGCTAATTTACTTTCTAAATATCTGAATAGTTCATTTTTCATCAGACTCTTATCATAAATCCCTTTTTCATTGTACCATAATTTGTTTTTATCAGAGAAGAACTCATTTGGATTAAACAGAAGATGTATTTGCTTTGAAGATTGATAAATACGCTGAAATATACCGAAAAATGCAACTTTTGCCCAAAGATTATTATTACCTCCGTATTCATAGGTGTTTTGGAATTTATTATCATCCCATAGTTTTTTAGCTTCAGGGCATAAATACAATGAGTCTTCATCGTTAATATTTTGGCAATTCCAATTTAGTCCGCAAGCGGTGAATATTTTTTGAGCCATTTCTATAGATGGTAATCCTAAGCGCTCTTCATAGGTGCCATCAAAGTTTAAATTTTTTAATGAATAGACAAATTCTTTTAAGCCTTTATATTGTGGGATTATGCCTTCTGCATATATTTTTCCTGCTATTAATTTTGCTTGATAATAGTTCTGAGCTACATCATAATCGAATATGACTCCAAAGTTTCCCTCAGTTGCAGTGATTCCCTTACTGGAAATTTGTTTTAGAATTGCAGCGGGTAATCGATCAAAAATATGCGCATTGCCACACATCATGGCATCTCTATACAAATCTCTATATGATGTTCCAGGGGGGATACCTCCATCATAATAACCGATAGTCCAAGTTCCATTATCATTGAAGTGTTTTGGAGGTAAAAGCTTATATAATTCGAGTTGGACTAGTTTTCCTTTAGTTGTTGTATATGGGGTTAGAGTGCCCGGTTCAAATTTTTTACGTTGATTGGGTGCAATTTCTTTATTAATAACCAATGTTTCAGAAAATGGGTGGTATTTTCCTCTAACTCCTAAAGAATCAAACATTTTCGACATGAAATAATCAAATTTTTTAATACCTGCTCTTTCTTGAGATGTCGGTAATAAAGCGTCTAGACCGAATAAAAATCCCAGAAATAAAATACCATCTAAATATACGTCTTTTTTAATATCTGTCCTTTCATTTTTATGACTTATTTGGATATCAGGAGCGTCTCTGACAAATCTCATACCTGCATCATTTTGATAATTTAGGGATGTGTAATACCAAATATCATACAGCATGTTTTGAATTGTATCAATTAAATTTCCAGATTCATCTTTATATTTTGTTGTAATTCTAAACAAATGACTCTCAGCAGGATGGCCTTTTGTAGTAAATGAACTTTTAATACCGTTTTCATCAATAGAACCAAATGAAAACGACATTAGAGACTTAGTTTTCTTATATAAGTGGATTTTTGAGCGAAAGTGAGCAAAATATTCCTCCAACCATAAATTACCCGAAAAATCATATTTTGATAGATAATTTTTTGAAAAGATGGGGCTTTCAATCAATCCAGATTGCTGAGCATTCCATAAATCTCGATTGATTTCAGTGAATTCTGATGTATTTCCTTGATATATTATATTTGTAGTTAACTGTCTTAAATATTCGTAAATGAATAATTTATAAACCTGAATAGAAGTTGGTTTTGTATCAATCTTGTGTCTAATATCATGAAGGTTTGTTGTTGAAAACATTGATATTTGGCTAAATAGTGAAGAAAATTCGCTAGGAATAAAATCAGAGAGAAGTTTTGACACGATGTTATTCATTACATTTGCATCTGTCCCTATTGGTTCTTTTATGGGATTATGTGGAAAAAACCGGTTTATGTGAAGCAAATTTCCCATTTCTATGATGCTTTGAGCAAATCTAGTTACTTCAAATTTGGTGTTTGGATTGTTTATTAAATTATTTGGGTATGTTGATTCGATTTCCTTCCATTTATAAAAGAATTGGTTTTCTTCGTAGGAATTCCTATAGGGAATATTTCTCCAATTTTTTTTAAGCCAGTTAATAAGTTCAAGATCCATACCCTTTTTATTCAATAGTGGAAAATTTATGACTTTTTCAAATAAGAAATCTCCTACATTTATTCCTAAGAATTGTTCGACCTTCAAAATAGATGCAATCAAAACATCTACTTTTTGTTTTAAATTAAATTTGTCGCCCCAAGAACCAATTCTTATTTTTCCCCATGTTCTTAATGTTTGCAATGGTTTTTTATTGGAACCAACCAATTTTTGAATCAGGACGAATGATTGTATAATGCTTATAAAATAATCAGTTATCATGTCCGATTGAAGTTCGTAATCAATTATAGGATCTAAATCAGAAACCTTATATCCAATATTAAGCCAATCAAGATTTGTCTCAATATATAATGATGGATGGGAAGATTTTGAAGATAATCCATTATTAAGGAAAAATAATATAAATCTAGGATCAATCAATCTTTTAGATTCAATACAATTAAGAGGCATTTTATCTGGAATTTTGTCCCTTAATCCTAATTTGGAATATAATTCATGAGTGTTAGAAGCAATATGTTTCAATTTATCTGAAAATTTAACTTTGATATATATTTGAGAATTAAATTTGTCTTGAAGTAAGGTATGGAAGATTTTTATAGTCGATAACATGGATTTTGTTTTAACATCTCCAATCAAATTATTAAATGGTTTAGAGAAAGTGTTTTCCATTACAGAAATTAATTTTTCTTCGCTAAATGAAGTAGGGAGCTTATTTCCAGTTTTAAACATTTCTCTAAGTTTTTCTCTTGTGAATTCGGGTATATAGTTTTCGTTTTCTTCTTGAGACGACATTGTTTCTAATAGTTTTTTAATTCCAAATCCAGTTTCTAATGTAGGATCAACTTTAGTGATTTCTCTTTTATTCTTAGTTTTAGTCTTTTCTAAAATTCCATCAAGATTATAATTAATATTACTATAATAACTCGTTTCTGAATTAATTGCAGGAATACTTAGATATAATTTATCTTGAATTTGGATAACCTCTTTTTCCTTTATTTCAGTTTTATCATTTACAATTTCTTTTATTTCCTTCCTATCTTTAATTTTTTCTTTAGC
>JAUWPK010000034.1 GCA_030611625.1 Promethearchaeum sp.
AGATTTTTTCAGCGATTGTCCAATGTATTTCCTCTAAAGATAAATGTTGATTATTTATTGATTGAGCTATTTCTTGTATTAAATCCTGGTCAGGTTCAGATCCATTTTCCAGTTTTAAAGTATTTTTAGCTAATTTCCAAACAAATTGATCGTATGTTAAATGTTTTTGGGATATTTCATATGCCAATTCCTCAATTTTCTTGGAAGGAATATTATTTGAACTCAAATTTTTATCACTTTTTTTTTTATTTATCCTTGAAATTTTTTTATTATTCTTTTCATTGGAATTTACATATATAAAGGTGATTGAAAAATTAGTTTTAATTTCAAAAAGCGGATAATTTTTCTACAATATCCCCTAAAAGCGAAGATTTTTTCTACAAAACTTAAATACTCAATTTTAGTGGATTTATATGTAAAAGAAATTTTTTTTCTATCTTGGGGGAAAGAAAAATGATAAGTAAAAATATTTTCGTTAAAAATCAAAAATTTATTGAAGAAAATCTTTACTGGAAAGATCAAATTAAAAGTATGTTAACTAAAGCTCAGAAAAATAAGAATAAGAACCGGGATCAAGTGATAAATGCTTTACGACATGCAGCTAGATTTGCCTTTTTGGCTGGAGAGAGAATATTAACAGTTGAGATAATGAAAACTACATTTCAATATTTAAATAAGAATTCTAATCAGTATTATTTAGCTTTATCTGATTTACATTTTTATGAAACAGGTGAAAAAATTTACTATAAACGTTATAGTTTAAATTTAAAACCACCTACAAGCTCTAAAGATCTAAAAGAACTTTCACAATTAATCATTGAATTATGATTCATTTTAATCACAAAAACCTACCTTTTTTCATTTCTTCCATTTTTTACCCATAATTCATTATCGTCTATAATAAAATTTATAATTAAAATGAATTAACATAAATCGTGGAATGCTCGGAAAATATTCCAATAATTATAACTTTTGGGATGGAAACTACATTAAATGATATCTTACAGGTATATCTCCAAAATAAATATCTTTTAATAAGAATTCAACAAGAAATTTCATTCCAATATATTAAAATGTACAAAAACGTTATGCTTCTCATCATTAACAGTGATGCGCCTTGGATTCGTAGTTCAAAATTAATTCATAAAATCCAGCAAGAAAATCTTTTCCAAAATGTTCCTATTATCGGGTTATGTCTTAAAAAATATTTTAAGAATATGGAAAATTCTGAAAGATATCTCTATGACGATATATTACTATTACCTTGCAATAATGAAGATATTTTGACCAGAATCGAAGTTTGGACAAACACCGCTGAATTTTTAATGAATTATAAAGAAGAATCAAAAACATTTTCATTAGATAAATTGGAAATCTAAGGATTATTTTTTTCTTCATTAATTATTTCTAATGGGTGGTAATGGGAATAAGACTTCTTTAATCTATTCAAATCATTTTTTGCATAAATTTTTGTTGTGTTAGTGCTACTATGACCTAGAATATCTTGTAATTCGCTAATATCCATTCCATTTTGCCTTAAATGGGTTGCCCCTGTATGTCTGAATATATGAGGTGTCAATTTCTTATCCTTTGAATACCCCAGTAAATATTTCAAATTTTTAATATCTTGTTGGATTGTTCTTGGTTTCAATTGGGTTCCTCGATTATTTACAAATAAAAAGGTACTTTGATCCGTTGTTATTAAAGATCGGTTTTCAATTTGAATTTTAAGTATTTTAGCCGTCTGTAAATCTATCGGGATAAATCTTTCTTTATTTCCTTTTCCTCTAACTTTAATAAGATTCTGATCTAAGTCAACATCTAACACTTTTAATGAACAAACTTCGCTAATTCTTGCCATAGATGCATAAAGAAGACGTATAATTATTGTTAATCTCATTCTGCTCGTGTAAGGAATATTTTTATTTTCATTTAAAAAATTTAAAATTTCTCTTACATCATTTTGTGAGAGAAACTTTGGTAATGACTCTTCAGGTCGAATTTTGGGACTTTTTATTGCTTTCATTGGGTTTTTTGATATGATCTCGTTATCATAGCAGAAATTGAAGAAACTTTTATAACAAGCTATCTTCCTAGCAATAGCTTGTTTTGTATATTTCTTATCATAAAATATTTTTAGAACTTTACGGATATGGAAAATTTTTATGTTGCTTAAATAAGGATTTCCTAATTCTCTCTGCAAAATCTTTAAGTCATAGGAATATGCTCTAATTGTTGAAGATGAACACCCCTCTTCAACTTCCTTAGCAATTAAGAAATCAGAGAAAATTTCAGTTAATTTCATTTATGATCACCCAATTAACATAATTATTAGATTTCAAAATAATAATTATAGGTAATATGATCATGTTATTTTGAAAAAAAAAAAGGTGAAAACGAATGGAATTTAAATTAGACCTATTTCAAACTGATAAGGACCTCGAAAAAGAAAACAATTTTGAAAAAACATGCACAACAACTGTGAATAAAATGTTCCCGAAGATTAGATTACAAATACCTCAAGAATATGGTGGACTATGTGATGAAAATAAAAATAATCTCACATATACTCCTGAGGATATGTATATAACAGCAGTCACAGGATGTTTCTTTACCACATTTAGTGTTGTTTCACAGAACTCAAATTTACTATATAAAAGGATAAAAATTTCTGCAACGGGTATAATGGATGTAGTTAACGATGTAAAACAGGTAACAGAGATTACTCAGAATATAATTTTAACTCTTACAAATGGCACTGAAAAAAATGAGAGAAAAGCAATGAAAGTTTTAGAAATTGCAGAAAAACGATGTCCTATAGCAAATTCGTTAAATACCAAAATTAAAAATACATACACGATTAATTTTTCAAATAGTTAGGTTTTTTTTGTTATATTTTTTCATTTATTTGTTTACGTAAAAATTATGGAAGAAGAAATAAGAATGAAAATTATTGTAATTGGAGCAAATGCTGCGGGTCTTTCTGCAGCGAGTGCAATTAGAAAAAACCATAAGGATTGGCAAATTGATGTTTATGATAAAGACCAATACATCTCGTATGGTTCTTGCGGAATACCTTATTATGTTTCTGATGACGTAAAATCATTAGATTCATTGATTACTTTGACAAAAGAAACTATGGAAAACAAAAGAAAAATCCCCATTCATCTATTTCATGAAGTAAAATCGGTTGATTTTGAAAAGAAACAGGTTTCGATAGCAGATATTAAATCAGGAAATGAAGTAAAAAAAAATTATGATTATCTTGTAATTACTACTGGAGGGAAATCAAATATTACCAAAATATCAAGTGATGCTGATCTTGATCATCCAAGAGTTTTTAAAGTTCACACATTAGGCCATGCAAAAAGATTAAAAGATTTCTTAACAGCAACAAAAATCAATTCTGCAGTTATAATTGGAGGCGGGTATATTGGACTTGAAATGCTCGAGGCCTATGAAGCACAAGGAGTTAAAAATTTAACATTGATAGGACCAAGACTTAATTTTCGCTCAGAAAGTCAAGATTTTGTCCAAAAAGAATTGGACAAGCATGATGTTAAGATTATTTTGAAAAAGCGCGTAAAAACAATAAAATCGGTTTCTGATGAAAAATTGAAAGTTATTCTTGCAGATGGAGAAGAAATTGAAACAGATTTAGTTCAACTTTCAATTGGTGTCGTTCCTGCAACAGATTTATTTAAAAATACGAAATTAAAAATGTTAAACAATGGTGCAATAATAATTGATGAATTTTGTAGAACGAATATTGAAAATGTGTATTCTGCTGGTGATTGTGCAGCGATTTTCCATAAGTTATTAAAAAAAAATGTATACTCCCCTCTTGCACCAGCAGCTAATAGATTAGGGCGATTATCAGGATCTCATATTGCGGGAAAAAAAGTTGATCCATTTTTGGGTATCGTTGGCACTGCTGTTTTCAAAGTATATGATTTATATTGTGCTCAAACAGGATTATCTGAAGAATCAGCTAAAGAAATGGGCTATAATGTCCAGACCTCATTAATAACAATTAATGAGCTTGCACACTACTATCCAGGTGCGAAAAAAATGTCTATTCTGCTTCGTTTTGATCCAAAATCTCATTTGCTATTAGGGGCTGAGATTACTGCTCCAAGTTCATTAGGAGCCAAGAAAATTGATGTTTTTGCTACTGCATTAAGTAATAAGATGACGATTGATGATATTCAACAACTAGATCTAGCATATGCACCACCCTTTGCTCCTGCATGGGACCCAATTCTAGTTTCTGCAAATGTTGCAAGAAAAAAATGTAAGTAGAATATTTCTTAGCAAAATTTTTATATTTATTAAATAGCCGAGATAGTGAAAATGAAAAACAACTGGTATGGTAGATTTATAAGGTGTTTCACTGCTTTTCTTCCTAGAGATAAAAGCAGAATTGGTGAATGCGTGCGATGTGGTGCTTGTTGTAAACTACCAAATGTTTGTCCATTTTTAAGATATGATGAGAATAACAAGTCTCGCTGTATAATATATGCAATACGCCCAATGAATTGTAGGGTATATCCTAGAAATGAAAATGAACATCTCACTAAAGGTACTTGTGGATTTAGATTTGAATAAGGATTACTTTTAGATTTTTATTTTTTCCCACAGAATTGTTGACATTAGAATAATTCTAATATACGTAAGTATTGGATTAAAAAATTTAACTTAAACTATTTAAGTTGTAATCACGATATAATATTCAAATAAATGAATTTCAAGGAGAAATTAAGATGTTATTAATTGAAAGCATAGATCATAGTTTTACGACCACTAAATCGCTCGTACTATTAATGTATGGCGGGTTTATCCTGTTATTAATATTATTTGGATGGGATTTGCTAACAAAATATGTAAAAGCGGACAAAAAAACTCGAAGCGACCCAGCGTACATGATCTTTTTCATAATTGCGATTGCTGTAATTGGATATGGGTTATATACTTTGCCCGCAACCATAAACTATTTCTTTAAAGCTGATTATGAAAGTTATTTGGGTTATAAACTTTCATGGTTGGTCCCTCTACAGTATTTCCTAATTCTATTAATGATTGTTCCAATTGGATATGTGTGTTTGCTGATTCTATTTAAAAAAAAGAAAATTATTGCAATCTTAGCTGGAATTCTTGGTGCAGTCTCAATAGTTTATATGTTTGCACTCATTTTCATTGTTGAAAATGATCCAACTTTTAATGTCAATGCGAATTCTGGGGCTATTATACCAATATTAGTCTTATTTGTAATCTTTGGTATAATTGATTTCTTTGGATTAGTATATATATTAGTTGTTAAGTTGGCTCCACAAAAACAAGTCCGAAATCAAGTATTACTAGGAATCATGGGAATTGTAATTGCCGGAATTGGCGGCGCTCTTGAGTTAACACAAAAAGCGAACGATAATTGGTTGTTTGTAATTGGTGTGTTTATAGAATTAATTGGATTTATTGTAATGCGTCATTTCTTCCTATCTATTCCCTCATATGATGAATTTGCATGGAAATCCGGTATGATAGAATTACATGTTATTATCGCTGAAACAGGTATTTCCTTATACTACAAATCATTTGCTGAGCTTAAAAATGGTGCTCTAAGTGGTGATATTAAAGTTACTGCAACTATTCCAGAATCTGAATCAAGACCTAACTCAGATCTTGTTGCGGGAGGTTTAGTTGGTATTAAAGCCATGTTATCAGAGATAAGCGGTGAACGTGGTAAGCTTGAGAATATAGAAATAGGGGAGAAATCCTTAGTATTTAAACAGGGACAAGTAGCTCTTTGTCTACTTCTCGCAGAAGAGAATCTTGGGGTTTACCATACTTTGTTAGAAGATTTGGTTCAAAGAATTGAAGAAAATCATCCGAATTTAGATAACTTTAATGGGGACACAAGAAAAATTAAAATAGCTCCCTTAGTAACTGAAGTCTTTGATTTGAAAGAATAAATTAGTTCAAAATTTTTTTTTTTATCTTTTTCTTTAGTTTAAATATTATTCTATTTTAAATCTAATTGGATTTCATTCAAAGTTCATATATAATAAAATTTTTTGAAATTAATAAAATAGAAATATGTGAAAATAATTGATTAATCGAAAATTTAACAAAATAGGCTTTATTGGGACGGGAATTATGGGAAACCCAATGTGTCGCCATCTATTAAATTCTAACTATGAATTATATATTTTTAATCGTTCTAAAAAAAAAGCTCAGAATCTTTTAGAGTTAGGGGCTCACTGGAGCTCAAATCCAAAGGAAGTTGCACTAAAAAGCGATTTAATAGTAACGATTTTGGGATTTCCTAAAGACGTAACCCAAGTATATTTTGGACCAGATGGTATATTTGAAGGAATTAAGCCAAATTCAATATTGGTGGACATGACAACCTCTAAACCTCAAATTGCGATTGATATTAATAAAAAAGCAAAAGAAAAAAATGCTTCATCACTTGACGCTCCTGTTTCTGGAGGACAAAAAGGAGCAATTGAAGGAAAATTGGCAATTATGGTTGGGGGATCACGTGAAATTTTTGACATTATTTTACCTATCTTTGAAATTTTAGGAAATAATATTGCTTATATGGGAAAAGCGGGTGCAGGTCAACATACTAAAATGAGTAATCAAATTTTAATTGCATCAACCATGGTGGGAGTAGTAGAGTCATTACTATATGGTTATAAAGCTGGGATCAATTTAGATGATATTATTAATGTGATAGGAAAGGGTGCTGCAGCGTCCTGGTCGATAAATAACTTAGGAAGACAAATTGCGAGTAAGAATTTCGATCCCGGATTTTATATAAAGCATTTTATAAAGGATATGGGAATTGCATTACAAGAAGCACAAAATATGAATCTTTCTCTTCCTGGCCTTTCCATGGTTTACCAATTTTATATGTCTGCAAAAGCTATGGGTTTTGAAAACCTTGGGACTCAAGGTTTGTATAAAGTGTTTGAGAGAATGAATAATGTTTAAAATTAAGAAAAAAAAAGCGCTTCTAATTTAATATCCATTTTTTTCGGGAGACAAATCTTTCATAAACTCTGACATGATTTTTTGTCTTAATTTATGAAGGAAAGAATTATCAATTTCTTGAACACTTAAAATATTATTTATCTCTTCCTCAAAAATCCGCGTTAGTTTTTGACGATCGTAGAAAAATTGAACCATCTTTGAAGGAAAAACTAACGTAAAAAGAATAAAATTTTTTCCATCCAATCTTTTTATGGAATGAGAAGAATCATTCATCATTTTTGCATATATTATAGCCTGTTTATTCTTTTCAAAAGGTAAAGGTCCGAATAAGCCTTCATTATAATTCTGACCCTGCCCTATAGAAAAGGAATATACTGCTCCTAATTCATTAAGGGTTTGTTGAGTTCCAGAATCGTTTAAATTGAGATTTTCAACATTATCAATAACAGCTCCCCATTTTTCATCGAGTTTATAAGTAATTAAAAATGTATCTTCTAAATCTATCTCGGTCATTGTTGCTTCGACATAAGAAGTTGTTGCTTTTCGTAATTCTTCCATAGCAAAACCTATTATTATATTTTTAAACTGTTGTTTTGGGATTTTTTCCTCTTGACTACCTTTTAACACCGATAACTGATCTTGCATTTTTCTTACTTGAATGGTCATTCCCCTTTCTTTTGCCAATTCCATAGCTTCATTCAGACTTTTTTTTGCATTTTCATTATCATCTTTAATTGAATAAAGCATTCCCCTAATTACCAGTGCATGAATATAATTAGGGATTAAATTTTTTTCTTTAGTTAATTTTATCGTATCTTGAATATATTTAATTGCGAGATCATAATAAGATGTATCTAAAGAATTCTTTACAAATCTAATAAGAAAACATCTGCTTAAGAGCATCATAGATATTAATTGTATTTCTATATGGGGTATTTCCTTTGAAAGCCAAAGTGCTTCGTCTAAAACCAATTTTGCTTCATTAAATTGAGAATTAGTTATTAAATTTCTGCCACGCTGAAGTAATACTTCTGCACGTGCTAAATTTGATTTTTTTTCCCTAGCTAAAGTATTTGCTAATTCTAAATAATGATATGCTTCATTGGGTCTTTTTAGTCCCTCATATATTTCTGCAAGTAGAACAAGGATTGATACTTGGAGTTCTAATACTGAAATTTTTTCATGAAGTTCCAAAGCTTTTAATAAATATTTTTCAGCTTTCTTCAAGTTCCCTTTCACAGACCAGTAATGAGCAAATCCATCATAACATAAGATTTTTCCAAAAGAATCATCCATCTCATTGTATATTTGATATCCATCTTTTAAATAATCAAAACCTTGCTTTAAATCTCCTAATTCTATCCAATAATTTGCAAATCCAATTGAAAGCATACCTATATTTCGTTTATCATTAGCTTCTCTAGCACGTAATAAAGCTTCTTCGTAATTCTTTTTTGATTCACTATAATTACCTAATGACCGCAAAGTATCTGCCATATTATTTTGAAATGTTGAAATTGCTCGATTCAAACCTATTTCAGTTGCAAGATAAAAACCACGCGTTATAAAATCTAAAGCTTTTTGCATTTCCCCTCGTGCCCTATAAATCAAAGCTGAATTTCCCAGTGCGCTAATATAATGCGTAGATTTTTCATTAGTGGACAATTTAAGTGTGTTATTAAACGAAACTAGTGCTTCATCCAGTTGGTTATTATAATAGAGAATTATCGCGTGATTATTACTTGCCTTTGCTTCTTTATTTGGTAATTTCAATTTCCTATAAATTCCAATTGCTTCTTCAACATAATCCAATCCTTCCTTAATGTTTCCTTTTAAACCTGAGAATAAGGCCATACCTTCTAATGAATCTGCAATTTCTTCTTCAAATGAATTTTCTCGTGCTTTATTTCCTACTTCTAAATATATCTTATAAGAATCATCAGTTTTCGATTCACTCCATAAAGCATAAGCGAGTTTTATTTTTAATTGTAATAATTCCTTGAGAGAAAAATCGTTTTTAAGAAGGTCTAATAAATATAACTCTGCTTTTGCTGGATTTGAAATAGTTAATTCATCTGCTTTATCCAGGTAAGATTTGATGGGCGGATTGAGATCAGTCATGATACCATTTCACATTTTAATTGGTTATTCCCTAAGGTAATTTATTTTTACAGTAATTTTTCAATAGATACTTAATTATTTCATATGAAAACTTCATATTTCAATGTATTAAATGGAAAAATTATGAGTAAAGATCTTAAAGAAATTTTAAGAAGATCACATTTTTGATAATATCATATAGAAATATGAATCTTAAAGGAGAAATTTGTTAAAGATAGATTCCTTTTTTTTTAATGAATTCCCATGAGTTTGAATAAATTTTATGGAGTTGTAAAAGTAAATTCGCGGGGTCAGATTGGAATACCAAAAAAAACACGTGAAGATTTTGAATTTTCTTCGGGGGATAATCTCGCATTATTAGTAGGGGTTCTACCTCACAGTAAGGATGCTATGATGCTTATGAAAGCCGAAGAATGGTATGGGTTACCTGATTCTGCACCTCTTAAGAATTCTAAAAATCATGAGTTTATTGGCTTGGTTAAGATTGCAGAACGGGGACAAATTGTTATCCCTAAAAAAATCAGATCACAGTATGGGATTGAAACAGGTTTGCAAATATTAGTTCTTTCGCATGAAAAGACGCATAGTGTTATTTTAGCTCTATTAAATCAAAAATCTCTCGGAAAATGGGCTTCAAATATGATAGAAGGACTTGAATAGGTCAATTTTACAAAGATCACAATCTTTAAAAATAATTTTTCATTATTTCATATTAATATGAAATTCATACTTATACGTTTGAAAATTATAAAAAAATCTTGGAGTGATTTTAACTTATGGTAATGATTGACAGTATTCCTTCAATAGCTTTTCTATGGTGTTATATGGCAATTATTTGGGGGAATTTAATTCATATTTGGAAAAAAAAGCCTCAGATGATTTCAAAATCTTGGAGTCTATTATTTGGAGCATTTTTCCTTTTAGCTTTTGGAGATGTTTTTCATCTTCTTCCTCGAACCTATTTATGGTATCTCTATACTTTTGAAAATCAAACTACAATATATGCTAGTTCAACGGGAATTTTCATTTATGGTATTGGATTAATTTTAACTGGAATAACCATGACTTTTTTCTATCTTTTTTTCTATTTGTCTTGGAAAAATCAGTATATCATCCAATCGAATAGTCCTAAATTGCAAGGAATTAAAAGTAAAATTAAAATATTTGATGGAATAATCTATGGATCTGTGATAATTCGAACTATTTTAATTTTACTACCATGGAACAACTATGGAAGTGCACCAGTTTATTATTTGGGAATATTAAGTTTTCGATTAATCACAAATATTCCTCTCTATATCATTGGATTTGTAGTATTATATCTGTTTCTGAAATCCTCTAGTGCAACTAAAGATTCTAATCACATCCATCCTGATATTAATATTGCTCTTAAACAAAGTTCGATTTGGATAATTGTATCTTTTATCATGTATACTTTCCCTTTATTGGGCATTAATTTAATTCCTCTTTTAGGAATAATGATGATTCCGAAAACGATTGCCTATTTAATTGTTTTATATTATATGAAGAAATATATTTTGTTAAACCCATCATTAACACAAATGCCTAAAAAATCAGATACAATAATAATTGACAAAAAAAATGAAATAAACTATGTCAAAGACCCAGTAACATAGGTTTGTGATTTTGAAGTGCTTTAACTGAATTTCATTAAATTTTTTTTCTTTTTAACAAAATAAACTATCTAAAAAAATTTTAAAAAAACTAGTCAGAAAATAATTTTTTGTAGATATCCTTGTAGAAATCATCCATATAATCGATTATATCCATAGGATCTGGTGTGATTATTATAAAATAATAATGTATATGTGCATCAACACCTAATACTATAAATTTTGGCTGAATTTCAAATTCTTTTGCCCATTTTTTACAAATTTCTTCAAGATTTTTGAAATTTTTCCCTGGTTTTTTTGGTAGAGCAACACTAAATGTATATCTCACAATCCGATCATCATCAACATATTTTGAATGTTTTTTATTGAGATTAGGCTCTTTTTCATCAATAGCATTTTGAACTTCTTTTATTTGTTCATAATTTTTTTTCATTCTTTCCAATTTCTGTTTCTGGTGTTTGAAATTTATTACATCGTCATTATTTTTGATCTTTTCTTCTTTAGCATCTTCTATTTGAGATTCCAATTTGAAAATTTGATCAGCAAACCATGTGGTTGAAATAGTATAATTTATAATATTTGTCTTCAAACATTCTATATTGGGAATCATTGTGATATTTTTATCTTGATACATTAATTTGGTGTAATTTAAAGATATTTCAATAATTAAACCCTCTTTACTCCCAATTTTTACGTAATCTCCGATTTCGAAAGGAGTCGTTAAGGTTATCCAGATCCCAGCAATAAAATTATTTATTGCCTTCATAGATGCAAAAGATATTGCAGTTCCAACAATACCTGAAATAAGTGCAATGTATTTTTGATCAATATTAAGTAAATAAGTTAAAAGAATTACAATTCCAAATGCCATGAATATTCTAAAAAAGAATTTAATTCCATTATACATGTCAGGGGGGATTCCTTTCACACGGAGCCGTTTTCTCATTATTTTCGAAAATAATTTTGTTAGTATATATATTAAGATCAATGTTATTCCTAAAATCAATAACCCCATAAATGGAATTTCCCATTCTCCAACAAAAAATGAGCCAAGACTCAATAAAAAATCGCCTTCTTCCATTTTTAAATCCCCTCCTCTTGATAAAGGACATTAGTAAGGTCATTGATTAATTTTTCTTGCTGATCAACTATCACCAGAGCATCTGGGCAAGTAATTATGAATTGAACAGTTGCACGATAACCAAAACTTGTGATTGAGTAAAGCGGTTTATATTTATAAACAGATTCATACTTTTTACAAATCGAATCTAGTTTTTTTAGCATAATTTCAGGTTTTTCGTCAAAATAAACTTGGATTTCAAAAGTATATCGTGTAATTTCTTGTTCTAAAATTAGATCCGAGAAGTTTTTATAGAGTTTTTTTATATTTGTAGTACTTTGTTTACTTAAAATTGAAGATATTTGAAATTTCTTTTTCTTTTCATCAGATTCACTTATTTTTTTTATTTCTTCTACAGTATCTTCATTAATATCGTTTTTTTCCAATTCATCTTTCATTTTAATGGTATAATTTTTCACCTTACTATCTAGTATCTTCTTATTTGGAATTTTTACTAGAGTTCCATCAATTCTCTGCACTACCGTGTAATTCATACCAATCTCAAGTACAATACCCTCAGTATCGCCAAGTTGTACAAAATCATTTACTCCAAAGGGTTTCGTAGATATTATATAAATTCCTGAAATTATCTGGCTCATTATTTCAGTTGCTGCAAAACCTATTATAATACCACTGATAGATGTTAGAGAAACCAGATATTCATCGGGTATTTTAATTATAACTACAAGTGCTATTATATATAAGATAATAGTAACTACTCGAATTAAGATCTTTAACACATTAACTGCATTTACTGCATATTTACGCTTCTTTGACATACGATTTATAAAAGACATTACAACTCGATAGACAAAATAAATAAGCGCAGAGACAATTAAAAACAAAAGATATTCATTCATAACTTTATATTACTTTCTGTGGTTTGTAAAGTTTTTTCGTTATTAATCGATTTATCGAGGTTTGAAAAATTTATAGATTTTTATATTTATATTTATATAAAATATATGAAGTTTAATGGCATCAAAAATGATTGCAATAAAAGAAGAATTATATCATAAACTCTCTAAAATAAAGAAAGCAAATCAAAGTTTCTCGGATATTATTGAGCGTTTACTGAGGAAATATGAAAAAAATCCTCTAACTCATTTTGGAATTGGAAAAGATATCAACCCGCAAGATTTGAATGATTTTGAAGATTATTTGAAGGAAAGTCGAAAACTAAACCAAGAAGCTTATATGTCCAAGTGGAGCACGGAGTAACTTTCATGATCATAGTTGATACCAATGTAATTATTGATATTGAAAGAGGAAAAAATACATTAAAGATATTATTTGAAAAATATCAAGATGAGCATTTTTGCATTTCAGCTATAACAATTTTAGAGTTGTACGTAGGTTTAAGTTATTCAAAAAGTAAAAAAGGTAAAAAATTCTACGAAAAACAGAAGAAAATTGTAGATAAAATTACAAACGATTTTGAAATTATCCCACTTTCTCTTGAGATTTTAAAAGAAGCAGGATTAAAAAAGGGAGAACTTATGGTATCTGGAATAAACCTTGATTTTGAGGATATCCTTATTGGTATAACTGGAGAAAAATTAGAGGTTAACCATATCTTTACTAGAAATAAAAAGCATTTTGAAAGTTTTTCCATGTCTATACAAGATTATTCTTGAAACTTAGTTCTAAATAATTTAATTTTTTAGCGGCTCTGAGGGGGAATCGAACCCTATCCGGGAATTTCTTTTATTTCTTTTCATTATTAATAAAATCAGTTATCTTATTTCGTCCATATCTTGATTCAAGATGTATTAACTTTTTCTTTATTGCGATTCCTCCACCATATCCGGTTAAAGAACCATCAGAACCTATAACCCTATGACAAGGAATAATTACAGCAAGTCCATTTTGCCCATTTGCATTGGCAATCGCACGTACCGCTTCAGGTCTCCCGATTTTTTTAGCAATTTCAAGATAAGAATTAGTTTTTCCATATTTTATTTTTAATAGCGCATCCCAGACTTTTAATTGAAATTCACTTCCTTTAATATCCAAAGGGACCGTAAAAACCTTTAAATCTCCTTTAAAATATTGATCTAATTCATTTTCCGCTAATTCGATAAATTTGGATGTTCCATAGGTTATATCGTCTTCAAAATATTCTTTAATTCTTTTAAGAATTCGTGGAAAACTTTTTCGATATTTAAAATAAAGAAAGCATAATCATTTGTAAGACGATCCGAATACAATAACCAAAATCGGCGTTTTTAATTC
>JAUWPK010000116.1 GCA_030611625.1 Promethearchaeum sp.
TATTCTCACAATTATCAGGGGGTGAGCAGATGAGTGCGGCCTTGGCTGTTAGATTAGCAGTATTAAAAGTTCTCACAAAAATTGATTTTGCATTTTTTGATGAGCCAACTACAAATTTAGACACTGAAAGAAGAAAAAATCTCTCCAACTGTATTCAAAACATTCGCGGATTTAAGCAACTCTTTGTAATATCTCACGATGATACATTTGAAGAGAACGCAGACTATTCTATTCATTTCTCGAAAAATGGTTATAATGAAACAGTTATAACTTCATAAATATAGAAAATTAAATGTATACATCTAGATAATATTTTAAGTATCTAATGATTTTTTTATCAAAATGGAAGATCAAGTTATATTGCAAATTAGTGACTTCTACAAATTTTTTTTTTATTAATCCAGGAATGATTTTTGGTTATTTGAACGATATTTTTGAAAAAAAATATGATTCGATGCAATATATTGAGGAGATCGAAAATGGATTTCTATTCGTGTTTAAAGATTTTGAATCATTTAAATTTAGAGCAAAACCCTTGATAATATCAGATTTCAACGAAATTAAAAACAATAATACCAATGAAAGCAATTTTTTCCAGAAATTTTTTATTCCCAAAGAAAAATTTCCAAAAGAGGGGGTTAGACTGGAAATTAAGATTATTTCAGAAGATAAATTAAAAATTATTCCTATTATTAAGAATTTTATTTATTCAATTAACCAAAACATTGAAATTGAGATTGATAATGAACAGAATTTATATTTTAAAATCCAAAATTTCGATGTTATTAAGAAATATGCTAATTCACTTATGAATCGATTTTATCAAACAAAAATTTAAGAACGTAAAAATTATTGTTTATGAAATGGAAGGTCAAGTTATCCTTGAAATAAGTGACTTCTTCAAATTTTTTTTTGTTAATTCTAGATTAATTTTTGGTTATCTAAATGATGTTTATGAAAAAAAATATAATTCTATAATGTATTTTGAAGAGATCGAAAATGGATTTCTATTCGTGTTTAAAGATTTTGAATCATTTAAACTTAGAGCAAAACCATTAGAAGAATCCGATCTTAAAGAAATAAAAACGGATAATATCAGTGAAAGTAATTTTTTCCAGAAATTTTTTATTCCCAAAGAAAAATTTCCAAAAGATGGCATTACCATTGTAATAAAAATTATTACAGGTAATAAATCGAAACTAATTCCTATTATTAAGAATTTTATTCATTCAATTAACCAAAACATTGAAATTGAGATAGATAGTGAGACTAATTTATTTTTTAAAATCCAAGATTTTGAAGATATTAAGAAATATGCTAACTCATTGATGAATAGATATTACATTGATAAAAGAGAAGGAAAATTATAGTGCTTGAAAAAAAGGATGAAAAAATCGTTTTAAAGATAAATTTCTCAATAGATCTCCTTAATAGGAATATTAAGAAATATTCAGGTTATTTTAACGAATTAAATAAAAAATTTAGTGATGGAAAAATATACTTAGAGTTAATTCAAGATGGATTTTTAATGATTTTCCAAGATGAAATTGCTTTTAAAGACTATCACAATTTTCCGAAAGAAATAGAAAGAAATTTAAGCCAGATGGATTATGAAGATAAATCATTTCTATTTGATAAAAAGCTTCCAAAATCATTATTTCCTAAAAAGGGAATTTTACTTAATTCTGAAAGCTATTCAGGAGATATGGAAATTCTACTTCCCATTGTAAAGAAATTTTATGAAAGAATGCATCCTGATATTCAAATAATTCAGAAATCTGATATATTAGTTCAAATTCTTTTTAAAAATATTGAAGCCCTTAAGGCTTTCACAAATTTTTTGTATTGGAAAGTTTATTCCTTGAAAAATAAATGAAAATAAAACTAAAAACAAAAAATTTAAGCGATATATTAATTTTATTTCTTCAGAGATAATATGGAACGATTTATGGAAATAAAGAACGGTCGAGCACAAATAAATATTGGAAAGCATGGGATAACACCAACTTTTCTAGAACATCTTAAAAAGATTTTAAAAAAAGAGAAAATAGTGAAAATTAAGGTTTTACGAGAAATCTCCCAAGAACAGGGAAATGAGAAGCTTATTAACAAAATAATTGAAGAGATTAATGTTTTCATTCTTGATTCGCGTGGAAATACTTTTATGATATCGAAAAAGAAATTACCAGCAATCCATCTGCCAAAAAAATATTTAGATTTTAAAAAAACAATTCATCTTACTAAAGAACAAAAGAAACCAGAAATAGAAATTAAAGAGCTTGAAGCTATAGCAACAAATGATGATTTTGTTGAACCCGAATATATAGATTATGATAACAAAGAATTAATTTCAGAAATTGATCAACAAAGTGATTTACTCTATGGATCTGCTTCAGAATCTCGTGAAATGGATTCCCATGAGAAAATGAAAAAAACCAGAGTGAAACATTATTCTAAACAAAAAAAATCTTCAAAAGTTAAGAAACAATTCAAAAATAAAAAAAAATTAAGAAAGCTAAAAAAAAAAAAACGCTAATAGATGATAAAAATGCCTCGAGGGAATCGAATGAAGGGTCCTCATAAAAAGAAATGGAGAAAAAACTATAAAAAACGCCATTTATTAATGCAAAAATTAGCTCGAGGTAGAATTGAAGTACTTATGGATATGGCTAAGAAAAAACATTCAGAAGATCCAGAATTAGCCAATCGATATGTTAATATTACCCGAAATATTGCTATGGGAACTAAAGTGAAAATCCCCCCATATTTAAAGCGAAGTATTTGCCATAATTGCAAAGAATTATTAGTTCCTGGAAGAAATATGCGGTTTCGAATAAATAAAAAGAAAAATTATGGTAGTTTCCTTTCAGTAACTTGTCTATCTTGTGGGCATATTACCCGTTATATTGTAAAAGGGCGCGCAAGAAGGGAAAAAGAGGAAAATAATGATGAGCAATCAAAAACTTCATATAATTCTAACTGAAACAGCTATTGAATTGATACCTAATTCTCTTGAAAAAAAACCAAGTGCACTTAGCAGTATTAAAAAATTTGGAAAAGGTGGACAAATTCTTGATACCGCTTTACATCATTCAATAATGCATACATTGAAAAATTCCCAAAAAAGAGGTAGACCAGATATACTCCATCATTTTCTTCTAGATACACTTGGAAGTCCTGCCAATTTAAAGGGGTTCTTAGAAATTTATTTTCACTGTTCATCGGGTTTATATAAAGTTAACTCAGAGATGAAATGCCCAAGAGATTACAACAGATTTAAAGGATTGATGTGTCAGCTGATTAAAAAAGGACATATTCCTCCAAAACAGCGACCTTATCTTATTTCAAGAATGAATTTAAATTTGAGAGATTGGATAAAAAATAATTTTACCGAAAAAAACACTTTTAGTTTATCAGTAAATGGTAACAAATCCTCTTTGGAAGCAATAACTTCTAAATTCTTTAAAGAATCGAACAAGTGTGCAGTTTTAATTGGGGGATTTCAAAAGAGTCATTTTTCTGATGATATTCTCAAAATACCAAGTCAAATCTTTGCTATATCAGATAGAGGATATGATAGTTGGATAATAATTAATCGAATTTTAGCAAATTTTGAGCAGAATTTGAATTTAATTTAGTTTATCTAAATTTTTATTTTTTATACCAAATACCTTGCTTTATTTTATTTTTAAAAACCCAAATTTTTATTTTAAGAAGATTATCAATAAGAAATAGGAGAACCTTATGGTCGATATTTTAAAAAAAGAATTAATAATGGATTTTGATACTGCTGTAAAAAGAGTTGAAAAAATCGTTTCTGAAGAAGGCTTCAATGTTATGTTGATAAAATCAATAGACGAGATTTTTAAAAAGAAATTAGGGATAAAAAATTACCCAAAATATACTACCATTCTTGCATGTGGACCACAATTTGCAAAAGCAGCATTAGATGTATCCAAAGATGTTGGATTATTATTTCCATGTAGCTTTGTAGTGTATGAAGAAGGAAATAAAATATTCGTATCACATACATCAATAATGAAAATCGCTCCTGAAATTGGATTTGCATCATATGAAGATATGAAACCGGTAATTGAAATGACTGGAAAAGCAGTACACGCTGCATGGGACAGATTATAGAACCATTCTTATTAGGAAGAAATATTATGTCCGATTTCTATTTTAAGCAAATAAATCCAGAGCACACTTGTAAAGCGTACTTATTTGGTCCTGTTAACAGTAAAAGTGTAGCAATTGTGGATCCTGAAATTGAACATATTGATGAATATTTGGAACTGTTAAAGAAAGGAAATTTCACACTAAAATATATCATCGATACACACACTCATGCAGATCATATATCGGGAGCAGCAGCATTGAAAAAATCTATGAAGGCAGACCTTATAATGAACGATAGAGCTCCAGCTAAATGTGTATCGATGCGCGTTTCCGATGGAGATGAAATGGATTTCGAAGGATTAAAAGTTAAATTTTTAGAAACTCCAGGCCATACTAAAGATTCTATAAGCATTATTCTACCCGGTAAAATATTCACTGGGGATGCACTATTTTTAGATGATGGTGGAGCAGGAAGGGATGATTTACCCGGAGGTTCTCCAGAATCACATTGGGAAACTTTGCAGAAATTTTTATCTCTCCCAGAAGAATTAATAGTACATCCCGCCCATGATTATCGGGGCAGAAAACCTTCATCACTAAAACAGCAAAAAGAGACAAACCCCTTCTTTGAACCTCGAACCAAAGAAGAATACATAGAATTTCTTTTAGATTTACAATTAGGTCCTGCTGAATGGATGAAAGATGTTTTAAAAGCTAATAATGAATGTACAACAGACCCAAAAGCCGCCTGGGTTCCAATTGATTCTCCTTCTTGTGAAGTAATGGGAACACTTCAACCAGGAGTTAAAGAACAACAAGTGAATACTATCTCTCCAGGCAAATTACAGAAAAAACTTGATAATAAAGAAGATTTTGTTTTTATTGACGTTCGGGGAATTTCTGAACTCCATGGAAAATTAGGAAAGGTTGATGGAGCCATAAACATCCCGTTGACTTCAATAATGAACGATATAAGTCAAGTAAATAAGTTTATGACCAAAGAAGTCATTGCTATTTGTGGTTCCGGCAAACGATCAATAATCGCCGCAAAAATGCTAAAGAAATCCGGTTTTAAAAATCCTCTTTATGTTGAAGGAGGTATTAAAGCTTGGAGAAAAATTAAATAACCTTATTTTTTACAATATTTTTAACTATTTAATGAATGATAAGCCTATTACAGCAATTTTAATAGGAGCGGGTTGGAGAGGTAGAGTTACATATGGATCCTACGGGTTAAAATACCCAGATCGTTTAAAATTTGTAGCAATTGCAGAACCTGATTCTAAAAAAAGAGAATTATTTCAAAAGGAGCATAATATCCCCGATTCAAACGTTATTGGCAGATCATTTTGAATTAAAGTAATCACTGATGAATAAATGATCAAGAACTTATTTTTGTATTTGCAAATTGATATTACCAACACATTTTTTAAAAAAAGAGAGATTTTTATATTTGTGTTGGTATTATTTCCTTATGGTTTCAGTGGTGAAAAGAAACAGAAATGGGAAGAAATATTATTATTTGATTTATTCCTTTCGTGAAAATGGGGATACCAAACACATTGAAAAGTTTTTGGGAAAAATAATTCCTGAAAATATAGAGGATATTAAAAAGGAATTCAATGACCAGATTATTCAAAAAAGATGGTTCCTTCAAATTAAAGAAATTGGAAAAAATTACGCCATTGAACACAAAAAGATATCAAAAATTGTTCAAGTTAAGGAATTAAGGCATTTTGGTATTCGTTTTACCCATGATAGTAATAGAATTGAAGGATCAAGTATGAATTTAGAAGATGTCCGTAATGTCCTTCAATTCAATAAATCACCAGCAAATAAACCATTAGAAGAAATATATGAAACTGCAAATCACATGAAAGCCTATGAAAAAATGATAAATACTAAAAAAAATTTTTCGATGAATTTGGTTTTAGATTGGCACAAAACTTTATTTGAACAAACTAATCTTGAAATCGCAGGAAAAATTAGAGATAATGATGTTTTTATAGTAGGAAGTGAATACACTCCTCCGAATCATGAGCTTGTAGATGGATTATTAAAAAATTTATTTAAATGGTACAATAATGAAAAAGAAACTTTAGATCCCACTTTATTATCTTGTCTTTTTCATTTTCGGTTTGTTTCCATTCACCCTTTCAATGATGGAAACGGTAGGATGTCAAGATTGGCAATGAATTTTATATTGTATAGAAAAAAAATGCCGATGTATGATATTTCTTATAAAACTAGGGCGAGTTATTTCTTTGCATTAGAAAGAGCAAATATGAAAAATAATGAAATCCACTTCATTCAATTTTTCTATAAAAATTATTTGAAAGACAATCAAAAATATCTAAAATCGAAATTTAAAACTCCGTCCCGCAGAGATATTATAAAACACGGATATTCTCCAGTTGATTTAAAGGAGGGTGTCAAGAAATCAACAAGAAGTCTTACTTCAAAAGAAAAAAAAGATAAATTTTCAAATTTGATCAACGGAGATGAATTTAAAAAGCGAGATAATATTAGTTTTTTAGATTTATTTCTATAGGAATGCTAACAATTGGATTAAATAATCTTTTAAATCTCAAGGATAGATATTTTTTTATGGTCGAAATATTTCTGGGTGTTTTTTCTTGACTGATTTCGCTATATCTGTTAAAAATCTTGTCAAAATTTTTGACAATGAAGTAACTGCTGTTGATAATTTAAATTTGGATGTTAAAAAGGGAGAAATATACGGTTTTTTAGGACCCAATGGTGCAGGAAAAACTACGAGCATCAATATCTTTTCGGGATTACTGCAACCCACTTCAGGTGAAGTCATTGTTGGAGGATTTGATGTTATTAAAAATCCAGAAAAAATTAAGGAAATCATAGGAGTTTGCCCTCAAGAACCATCACTTTTTGGATACTTAACTGGACGGCAAAATATTGAATTTTTCGGTAATCTACACTGCATTCCAAAAGAAAAAATTAGGGAACGAACGGAATTTCTTCTTAAAAAATTAAATTTTAACGGTGAAGGAGATCGCCGTGTTAAAAATTATAGTGGAGGAATGGTTCGGCGCATAAATGTTGCAGTAGCATTAATTAATGATCCGGATATTGTCTTCTTGGACGAACCGACTGTAGGTATGGATCCGCAGTCTCGTCGGGCTGTTTGGGAATTTATTCAAGATTTAAAGAAAAAAAATAAGACCGTAATTCTTACAACCCATTATATTGAAGAAGCTGAACAACTTTGTGAACGAGTTGGTATTATAGACCATGGAAAAATAATAGAATTAGGAAATCCAGATGAATTAAAACAAAAATATAAAGCAAAAACATTGGAAGACGTATTTATAAAAATTACAGGTCGAAAGATTCGGGAGGAGATATAAATGAAAATTCAGCGTATTAAAGCAATTATTTTGAAAGAATTTAGCCGTATGTTAAAGGATCCTGCAATGTTATTTATGATTATTATTTTCCCAATCGTTCTAACACTTGCATTTGGATTTTCCTTTGGTCAAATTGGATCCAATGGTGAGTCGGTTTATGAAGTTACCGTTATCAATGGGGATATCGAAGGTAATTTTCCTGAATGGTCCGAACACTTTATTTCAAATCTATCTAAAAACGAAGCTCTTGAAATTCATGTCGGTGATGATCTTGAAACAGCGGAAAGTGATTTATTAGAAGGTAAAATATCCGCTGTAATATACATTCCAATAAAATTTGGGGATGCTATCCAAAGTTACTGGCAATATCCCTTAGATTCATCTCAATGGGAAAATGTCACTGTAGATATATCATATGATAGTGGTTCAATGATCGCAAGTCAGCTATTACCTTCTTTGTTCCAACAAGCTTTATTTGATACAATATATGGGGAAAATACCCAAGAAATAAGTCTTCCGATAATATTGGGTTCAGAATTAGTTAAATCGGATCAAAAAACCACTTTTGACTATTTTGCTCCAGGTCTTTTCGCTTTCGCTTCGATATTTCTAACCATGACAATAGCTCAAGGTATTACAGACGAAAAGGAGAAGGGTGTCCTAAAAAGAATGTATTTAACTCCAATTAAATCAGAGGAAATCATGATAGGACTTACAATTGCTAATGTTACTACAGCCATAATTCAAACTGCGGTTGTATTTCTTATGGCATTTATAATGGGTTATCGTCCTGAAGGAGGAATATTATTTGCTTTTCTCTTAGTTACTATATTTTCATTGTCATGTATCGGATTTGGATTAATAACCGGAGCTTTATCAAAGAATGCTGGTATGGCTGCAGGAATATCATTTATTTTTATCATCCCACAGATGTTCTTAGGCACATTTGTCTCACAAGGACCCCCAACGATAATAAATAAACTGGTACCTTCGCATTATGTTACTGACGCGCTGACTTCTCTTTTATTAAGGGGGGCTCCAGTATCAAGTGAAGCAGTTCTTTTAGATTTAGGGATTTTAATGATATATTCCATTGTGATTTTCATTATTGGGGTATTTGCATTTAAAAAAATAAGTAAAGACCTTTAAATCCAGATCTTGATTTTTTTCCTTTTTTTGGGAAACACTTATATATTGAAAAGCTCCATATCAATATGCACATATCAAATATGTTACTACAATATCATTTATCTTTTTTTTTTACAAAATTATTAATCCTTAAGAATACAACACGTATTTGATAAGTTGGCTAATTTAATAAAATATAAAATAAATTGGTGAAAAAAATGGGAAAATTTGTAAAGTGGGTTTTTATTGTAAATGCGATCACGTCTTTCGTCTTTGGACTTGGTTTTATTTTTATGCCAGAAAATTCGCTATCTTCGTATGGTATTACTACTACCGATTATTTAGGTTATCGAATGTTTGGAGTTGTACTTTTTAGTAATTGGATTTTGTTGTTTTTCGCAAGAAATTCGGATGATTCTGATGCTAGAAAGGCGATTTTTAT
Source organism: Promethearchaeum sp. (assembly GCA_030611625.1). Taxonomy (GTDB): domain Archaea; phylum Asgardarchaeota; class Lokiarchaeia; order Sigyniarchaeales; family Promethearchaeaceae; genus Promethearchaeum. The sequence goes on from JAUWPK010000116.1 coordinate 9,076, forward strand.
TTTTGAATTAGGAGGATTAATATTTTTAAATACATTGATGCTCATCCTTATGGATTTAACAAATGTTATGGTCTGGTTCAGTTTAATCCTTCAATTTGTATATGCTGGGTTATATGCTTATTTACTCTTTAAGAAAGAGTAAAATCAAGGGAATAGAAATACGATTATCCGCATCTAGGTGTCGATGACCATCTGACTGAGTAAATTCTCGGTCATTTTTTCTCTTTCTGCTCAATTAACCATAACATCTCCTCCGCCTCTCCAAATAAATCCATAAAAACAT
>JAUWPK010000145.1 GCA_030611625.1 Promethearchaeum sp.
ATCATCCCAAGCATCATTGCTAAGATGATTACGCTGAAATGCAGCACCGGCTTTTATAATAAACTTACTTAGTAATTCACATTAAATCTATTCCGTTTTGAATGTGAATTTATTATTTTAAATTACAGTTTTTTTAGGAATAATTAAGTCATGAATAAATGAGAAAATAACAGAATAGCAAAAATTGGAGGTAATTCATATGCAATCAAAAGAAACAGGTAAGATTGAGGAGATTCGTTAATAGAACCGATCTAGTGATAGAAGTATAATGGAAATAACTACGGCGAAAGCCAGCTGACTTTCAATTGGTCTACAGATGGAGATGCCTTTGGAAAATTTTAAGGAAATGTGGAGGTTGGACAATGCAACGCATTGAACTGAGCATGGAACTAACTGATCAAGGACTGGAAAATGAATGGAAATCCATTAATTGGAAGAAAATTGAGAAGTTTGTCAAAAGGATCCAAGGACGAATCTTTCTCGCCACCGAGAATAGAAATTTTAATATTCTCCCCAAGTAGCTGATGGGAGATTAAAACCTATTATCATCCTAATGAAAGAATATGGAAGGATGGACTGGCGACATTATCGGTGCAGTGGGCTCGAGCGCAATGGTGCGACGTGCAAAGCTGTATGATTGAATGCAAGACGATAGAAATCTATTAACTTGCTCTATTGGTGACGTAGTAAGGCTACTCAGACGTGCGTGTTTGGTAACGAACGGGTGCGAAGCTCTGAGGACAATGTACTCTCTACGATAAACACATGTCGGAAAAGAGGCTAGCCTAGAACTCTATGGTAAATGAAAATAAACTGGTGCTTAAACCTCGTTATCGAGCCATGGTGAAAAGTGTTGAAACACCATGCTAAAAAGCATAGTTGTTGGTGAAATATACTCATTGCTTATATTTCAGTCACTCCATAAAACAACCGGGGAATAGCCAGTACCTAAGGAGTTTGATGAAAGTCAATTTTACGGAACACGGTAAGTCCTATTGGTTCCGATTGCGGTAAGTTCCTTTGTTTCCAATATCGGTACGAATCGAGCAATCGAGAAGAATGACCAAGAGGATATAGGATGAGGGAAAAAGCGAATGCCTTCTTGTAATCAGAAGGATAGAGGTGATAAATACTCAACTTTAAAGAGTGCAGACTTCCCATGCTGGTCTGAACAATGTAGGGGTAACTTTTATTGCTCAAAAAGATGATGAAGGCTCCAAATTAGTAATTAAAGCCATGAGTGATCGATCTGAAAAAAACACTGGGTTAATGAGGGATATTTTGAGATCCATATTGGATAAAATGAATGAAGTGAATGGCAAAATGGTTATAATGGATGGTAAAATGGATGTAATAGATGGCAAAATGGATGAAGTAAAACAATTAATAATAGATTATACAGAACCAATTGAGCAAATTCTTGGGAAGGTTGATAATCTTGAAGGATTTTTAAAAGAAAAACTATCATCAGATTTTGAAAAAATAAGATATATCTGGGAAGAATTTTCTGCAGGTAAGATTAAAAGAAGAGATCTAATCAAGGAATGTATTAAAATTCTCGGTAGAAAATTCATTGGATTGTTTATTTCCAACTTGGCTTTCAAGATTTAATTTACCACTAATACATTTAACAACATCTTTTTTTCGCAGTTTCACGGGCTTTAGCAAATTCTTCCTGCAATACCCAACTATTTCATCACTATTTTTCTTGTCGGGTAGGTCGGGATCATTGCTGATCCTTTCCCCCCTAGGAACACAACGTGAAACTTTCGCTTCATTGCGCTCGAGCCCGCTGCACCGATACTGTCGCCAGTCCATCCTTCCAGAATCTTTCATTAAAATGATAATAGATATTTGTTCTCCCATCATGCTACTTGGGGAGAATTATTACATTCAGGCTTTGATTCCCACAATTTTCTGTATCTTGGGTTCATAGGGCTTCTATCCCCTACTTGCCAGTAATACTTCAATCTTTTGATGTCCCTAAAATCGAGCTTTTCCCAATATTCTCCAGTAAGACGCCATTTATTACCCCTTTGAAGCGAGAAATAGTTCTTCATAATCCATCGTTTACCCTTATTCGGATGTCGTCGAGTGCACCATTTCCAAATCCATCGAAAAACTATACTATCTAAATGTGAAAATGTTTTCCAAGAACGACAATATCGAAAATATATACCCCAACCTTTGATGATTGAATTAATTCTGTAAATTAAACCATCGGTTTTCACTTGTTTATTCTTCATAATTATATTCTTAATGGTTTTCCCAACTCGTTTAATACTTTTCTTAGATGGGATCACCCGTAGGTATGAATTTGGATATTGAACAAAATGAAAGCCGAGAAAATCGAAACCCGATGACCTAGATACAATATGGGTTTTAGATTCGTTAAATTGGAGACCAATTTTGTGAAAATAGAGTTGCATATTCTTGTGTATCTTGGATAGAATCGGTTTTGATTTTGAAATCACAACGAGTCGGGTAGATCGGGATCATTGCTGATTCTTTCCCCCCTAAGAACGGAACGTGCCTTTTTCAATGCATTCCGCTCAAGTCTGCTGCACCATAACTGTCACCAGTCCATCTTTCATGCCTAGCAATCATCAAGATGAAAATAAAGACACATTTGAATTTACATAAGATTAGATTTCTTGCACCATAAATCTCGAAGTTCTGGATTCATTGGACTCATAGAACCAACTTTCCATTTATATTTTTTCCTTTTTGTATCTAAGAATTTTACCCTTTTCCAGTGTATGCCTTTCAGTCTCCATCGATTACCGAATTCTAAGGTGAAATATTTGCTCGCAATCCACGTTTTTTGTTTATTCGGATGTCGTCTCATACACCATTTCCATTCCCATCTAAACAATACGTTATCGAGCGTAGAGAATGACCAATGTGCACTACAATATCGATAATACATAGACCAACCTCGTATTATTTGATTCATCCGATATACAATTGCATCAGTTTTTGCTTGCATATTCCTATCCAATATTTCCTTAATACTTCCCTTAACCTTCCTTAAACTTGATTTAGATGGAGTAATTTTCAAATATTAGTAATTCTAAGTTACATCATTAGACAAACTGTTTCTGTCTGGATTTTTATAGTTGGAATTATAATTATCATAGGGCTTCTTAGCTTATTTGTATTAAATGAAAGAAATTATAAAAGAACAAAAAAAAATTTAAAATTTATGAGAAAAATTGGGGCAAGTAATATTCAACTAAGTATTATGAATGGATTCACCATACTATTCTTTACTGAAAATCTATTAATATCATTAATTATTCCTTTTTCATGTTTTTTTATTTTAGTCGCTACTAGATCTATTTTGAAAACAATTCATGATATTGAGGGATATCTAGAAAGAAATCCTTTTTTAAAATTTCATCCCAATTTAAATATTAGTTCCATTCTAACTTTAGAACCTATTCGTTATAATCTTAAAAAATTAAGAACCAAATTGAATAATAATGCTTGGGGTTTAATTTCAACTGTCCTATTTTCCATTATTATATCTATAATATTGATTTCTAATCCCACTTTAATTAATTTCAAAATATTTTTAATGATTTTAGCAATAATTGCATTTTATTCCATTTTTCCTTTGTATTTTTTTATCCAAAACAGAAAAATGTTGAACTTTTTTATTCAAATTAGTGCATAATAGCAAAATATGTATGAAATCTCTCGAGAACTTTCAAGGAAATATAAAATCTTTTTTAAAATTCAAAGATGTGAAGATGAAAGCTTTGGCAAACGATTCCGTCAAATTATTTTCTTTAATCTAATATTATCAAAAATATCCATACAAATGGCAATTATTCAATATTTTATTTTGATTTCCTTTGGTTTTGAGAAAAAAAAAAACCTTATGTTGATTTTACTCAATAGATTTTTTAGTAGTAAAGTGTAATTTTTATGCAAGATGGAATATCAGCTTGATGAACCCACTTGTAATATTTTAACCAACCAAGTGGGTATTGCATTAGGATTAGTCAATTCCAATAATAGTTATTTATGGGAACTGGGGCATTATTATGCTGATCTAATTATTTCACGCGTTATGATGATAAAATTACATGAAAAACAATCAACAAAAGGCAACAAAGATTTAAAAAATCAAATTCCAATTGATAGAATGAAATTTCCTGCATTAATTAAGAACTTCAAAAAAGAATTTCCAGATATCAAAATCCTTGATAAGCAGATAACAGAACAACATGAAAAGGTACGAAATTTCTTTCAACATCGTATAGATCAAACTTATCAGATGATTCATAAAGAATATGCCCGATTTTATGTCGAAATTGCCCAAAATTTTCTTGAATTATGCGGAATTTCAAAGAAAATGTATTATGAAATAAAATGTCAAGAATATGCAATAAATCCATTTCAAGACCATTCCATTGTTAAAACATTAAAAATCATTACTAAATGTTGCATCGAGCATAAATGGGGTTTATTATTTCAACAACTTGGTGTAAATGAAAATCTACAAGAGTTGAGAAAATATTTTGAAATTGAATGGCACATATTTCTGAAATACTATGAATTGAAAGATATTTCTATGAACCTGAATTTCTTTAAAGACCATTTTTCAATAACCGTATTTTATAAAGAGGAAAAATTAGAATTTTATGAAAAAGATGAGTTGTCTTATCCTCTCTTCTTTCGGTTCTTTAAAAAACTGTTCTTCAAATTTCTTCTCACACATCAACCAGAAACTCCAAGTCAAATTCTACAAGGAATGGCCGAAGAGGAGTTACGAAAAATAATAGGAATGAATATTAAGATGTTTCTGTCTAAGAAAGATATTGATGAAGTACTCAAAGAAATTTATATCAAAGAAATGGAAAGAAAAAAAAAAACACTAGAAGAGATGGAAAGAAATAAAGAAAATTTGAAAATTAAAAAAATAAAATAAGAAAAATAATAACTGAATTTTAAGAGAAGGGAATTTTGATTAACATAATAAAAGAAAGAACTAATATAGAGATATACAACTAAGATAGATCTAACTTTAATTTAAAGATTAAATAAAACCGAAAAAATTATTTATGACTTTTCCTAAAACGGAAGATAAATCATATTTTCTTTATTTTCCGCAATATAATTTAAAATATCTGCACTTTTTTCCCGCCTATTATAAAATAAATCTCCAACAATTACGAGAATTTCTTTAGTTAACACCTCTTCCTTCAATATTTTTAACACCTCAAATCTTTTTTTAATATCACTAACAGGTTTTCTTCCGTAATTTTTAAGATCATAATGAAAATACTTAAACTCAATACTTATTTCAAAAGGGAGACTATTTTCGCTATCTGCAATTAATAAATCAATATCCCCCCCGTATCGTTTATTTCCTAAAAATTTTAATATTTTTCCAATCCCTCTGTTCCATTGCTCGTGCAATTTATTAAATTTGAATAGATTCTTTTTTAATTTAAACTCATAATGAATATCTTCACGTTTGACACAATCAATTTTGTTAATTATATCAAAAGCTAATTGGGTTCTAAAATCATGTTCATTCCAGATAACAAATGGATAAGTAGATGGATCATATCCTTCAATCTTTATGGATTCATTAATTTCAAGACATTTTTTCCTTGTATCTTCATACCATATCAGAAATTCATTTGCAATTTCAATTATTCTCTTTTTTAACATCATAAATTATCTTTAATGTATTTTATACAATCCCTTTCTAAAAAGTTATTTCGTTGGGTTTGAATATCTAAATTTTATGATTCAAAAAGGCAATTTAGGGGACAAAGCTCCAAACTGATGCGTAAAAGAAGTAATCCTAATATCGAGGGTTGAAATCAAACTACCTCTATTAGAGATAGCATCCAAAAAGACAAAATCTTCTCGGTCGCAAGTGCGACCTCGGGGGATAATTCATTTTGTTGAGTTACCTCTTATTATTAGAAGCATCTTGCCATAAATCCAGATATTACATCTCTTTTAGATAAGGTGACAAATCATTTTAAGAAATTATTCGTCTTTCCCGATCAAATTGAGCGCCTCAATCACGAAACCGATACTAAGCAAACTTGCGATAAGATTGCTCAATATCTTTAAAAGAATATAATCCAATCCTATTTTACATCATTAATTTTCTTCTACTCCGATAGGTGTAATAAAAATGTCTTTTATGCAATCTTTAAAAGATTTATCAATATTAAGATCAATTTTATCATTTATTTCTATTGAATCTTTAATTTTCTTCATAAAAGATTGATTTTTGACCAATATTTTTGAAAATTTGCTTAATTTTTGAATGGCAGAATTAGAAGATCCTTGGTAAACATAACAAGCAACACAATTCTTAATTTTCATTAAAAACATCTTATTATTCTCAAATTGTACAAAATCTACTGAATTATTAATATAATTTCTTAGATATTTACATAGATTCATTTGAAAAATGTTGAATTTAATATTTTTCATTTTCCATTCTTCACTAAATTCTTGCGAGACGATAATTGTTCCATCAAATTGTAGAAGTATTAAAAGAAAGGGTTCATCTTGTTCAATATTTTCATATTTCTCAATTTTTGGTGAGAAAAAATTTCGAATTTGTGATTTAATCATATCCAATTGCTTTCTTTTAAAAATTCCTTGCTCCTTCTTAGAAATTTTCTCCCAAAAAGATAAGTTTTTGATAAAGTTATCATATTCATTTAAGATTTTAAATTTAATTCGATTTAATTCATATTCGTTTGCGATTTTTAGTGCCTTATCTAAATATTTTTGGCAACTGTCAAAATTAAAATCCAATAATTCAATTTTTGCATTTAATAGTAAAGATTCAACTAAAAGACTATATGAATTCGTATTTTTTATAATTTTAACCATTTTCTCGATATTTCTTTTTAAATCGTCGATTATTAATATGTTATTTGTATTCTCAAATTTATCTAATAAGATTTCAGAAAACATTAATAGTGCCTTTACAGTAATATCATGATAACGAATTTCATCTTCAACAATGTTTCTTAGATAAATTTCAGCTTTTAAAAGGGATCCTTTACTATTACTCTTTCTTAACACCATTGCACTGGCTAAAAAATATCTTTGTTGAATAATCTTATTTTCCTCATGATTTTTTATTAATTCTAATTGCCGCAAATAATTATTAGCTTGCCTAAAATTATTCATTTCTAATAATACTGCTATTATAGGAACTAAAATTTCAGAAATTTGAAAATTGTTTTTAGATTTTTTGGAAATTTCTAATCCTTTGTATAAATAGGTTAATGCTTTTTCAAATTCTCCTTTATGCCAAAAAACTTCACCGATATTTTGAGATGCTACCCTAATACCTTCAGTATATCCGTCAGAATAATCTATTTCAAGAGATTTCTCCAGAAACTTTAAACTTTCGTTAAGTCTCCCCAATTGAATAAGTATTGCTCCGATATTGTTACCTGTTTTTGAAAAACCACGAGTAGAATTAATTTCTGAATAAATTTTATAAGCTTTTCTAAGAAAACTCAAGGCCTTAATTAGATCACCCCTTGCATTATACATTACACCAATATTGTTATATGCATTGGCGATATCCAATTCCTTTTTTAATTTTAATCTAATATCTAAATTAAATCTGGCATAAAACAGTGCGTTATCCAATTCTCCTTTTTGCCAATAGCATCCCATACGTAATATAATTAAAGTTCCCATTCTTTTCAATATCTCAATTTCAGGTGCGATTTGAATTGATAACAATTTTTTTTCAGCAATAATTAAGTTATTCTCAATTTCATCAATTTTTCCCATTGAAAATAGAATTTTACTCATTTCTATGAATATATCAATTTCAAATAAAGGATTGGATATAATTTCTTTATTTTGAAGCATTTGGTTAGCGAGTTTTAATCCTTCTTTATATAGACCCAACTTTTCATAAAACCTAATTTTCATTATTTTAATGGTAGTAATTTCATTAAAATCTAGATTTTTCTGCTTTTCGAAAAATTCAATTTTGGTTAATCCCTCACCGAACCTGCTTTTTTCAAATAAAAATTCAAGGATTTCAATTTTATTCATTTTATTTTATATCACCTTTTTCGGATGGAGCATTCTCGCAATTAAATTTATATAAAACTAGTATTAAAATCTTAGGAAAAATTTTTTTATTATTTAAATTCTTTTTATAAAAAAGTTTTGAGAGAAAATTGAAATCTTTTTTTAAAATTTTTTGGAATTTTTTTGAAATATTTTTATAATGTTTCTAAGTTTTTTTAATAATTCATAACATACCAAAATTATAAATTTATGCCAATTAAACAATGTTATATTATGTCGGAATCAATTAGAAATGATCTATATCTTTCAAGATTGGCAATTCCTTACTCAAAATGTAGTTTATGTAATTATATTGAAATCGATAATAATAATTTTATAGAAATGAAATGTCAAAAAGGAACCTTTATTGGAGATTTAAGTGAAAGT
>JAUWPK010000214.1 GCA_030611625.1 Promethearchaeum sp.
TGTTGTAACTCCAATTGGAGCACAAGGTTTTGTATTTGGTAGGGGAAATCTTCAGTTGAGTCCAAAAGTTCTCTTGAAAATCGGATTAGAAAATATTATAATAATTGCAACAAAATTTAAAATTTCAAGTTTACCAGAGGGGAAATTGAGAATAGATTCGCGAGATTCCAGTTTTGATGAAAAATTCTCAGGTTTACATAGAGTAATCGCTGATTTTGGAGAAATAAATATAATTGAAGTGAAATAAACAAGTCAGAAAATCAAAACTTAATCTAAAAAAAAAGAAAATTTACGGTTGAATTACTCCAGATTTTACCCCAATCATATATTGGAGCATTATAAAACCTGCAAAAACTAAAGCCGCACCGAGAATGTAAATTTTTATAGCATAGGCATAGTTAAAGCTATGTTTTGTGGCATTGTAAAGTAATAAAAATCCAAGACCTGAAATATAAATAAGAAAGCCAGCGACCAAAGATTCAATAATAAATGCCTCGTGGGTTGATGGGTAGAGAAACATTGCGTTTCCTTGGGCATCTCCTCCAACTGTAATTGGATCTCTAATTGCGATATAAATTCCACCTAATACTAAGTAAAACAAGAAAACATATGTTAGAATTAAGATTAAACTTTTACCCGGTGTTGGTAAACTTAAGCCGCCTTCGCGTGCTTCTGGGAATTTAACACGTGGGATACGTACGCTTGCGCCCATTACCCATGGAAGTTTTTCTCCGAATTTAGTTTGAAGTTTTTCACTCAAATTTTTCACTCAAATTAAAAAGCCAACAACATCTTTTAAGGATTTTTGATCAATTTGTGATCAATTAAATTTTAATAAAAATCCTCTATTCCTTTTGTTGAGATCAAGAATTGAGTAATCTCTTCTGAAATTATTTCACTATTCACTAAATGCGCAAATCTCCTACCTGTATTTTCTGACATCGAAGTTATTTGAGGATTTTCTCCCAAAAGGATCCATTCTTTGATGTATGTATTTAGTGTGGTTGATAAAATAGGGACCACATCAAAGAAATTGAAATTATTCATTGTAGATGAAACTTGAGATGTACAGAGCACTGGAATATTGTAAATAATTGCCCAATTTGATAATTTTCTTAGAATTAAGGAAAAATCGGAAATAATTAAATTTACATGTTTTTCTTTTTGGGCGATTTCCAGACGAACATAATTTGTGAGTGAATCAACCACTAGGAATTTAATGTTATTAGCTTTTACTATATCTTCAATTTTGGAAAATGCAAGTTTAAATTCGGAATTTGATTTAATCTGTATAACATAAATTCTTTTTAACACATCATCTATTGGTAATCCCGCTGCATGAGCCATTTGTTGTATTCTTTCAGGTCTGAATGTTCCTTCAGTATCAATGAATATCGATACATATTTAGGCAATTTCTCTTGGAAATGTTGATAAACCTTTACACAACATTGATGTGCGATTTGACTTTTCCCAGTTCGGAATTTTCCGTAGAGAAGAGTTATTTTTTTTGAGAGTAAACCTTTTTTAAATAGAAGATTATCTAAATTGATTGAACCTGATGTTAGGTACCATGACGATTGTGATGAATTAAAATAATCCTTAGCGACAATATAATTTTTTTTTTTATATTTATCCCTAATTTCTTTTAATTCTCTTGTTTTTTCAGTTAAATCAGATTTTAGATTTAAAATTTTCTTTATTTCTTTTGTAGTAAGTAATCCTAAAAAAGAAGGATTAATCCACCCTTTTTCCTTTAATTTATTATAAAAATCATGATCTATACCTTCTAAATTTTTAAGGGTGTTCATAATAATCAATACCTCTTACACTACAATAAAATTGTCTATTTTTTTATTTTTCTATTTTCATAATTTCATAAAATTTTTTTAAAATGTTCCGTTTATATACTTACTAATTTTATAAATTCTAAGTGGGTTCATTAATGGCTAAAAAGAAAGCAGCAATAAAAAAGAAGATATCGAAAAAAACAACCAGAAAGAAGAAGATATCCAAAAAAAGAAGTTCAAATATCAGCAAAAAGAAGAAATCTTCATCTAAAGCTGTTTCAAGTACTAAAAAATCGCTAACAAGATCAAAGAAGAAATCATCAACTAAATCAGCGAAAAAAACATCCGTAAAGAAAATAAATTATTCAGAGGTTGATAAGTTAATTATGGCGATGTTCATTTTAAGTGATACAATTTTAATTGATAAAATAAAAGATGAATTAAAATTAACTGATTCTGAAATAATTAAATCAATGAAACGGCTTGAAAGCAAGAAAAAGATTAACATTAAATCTGTAATGGAAAATTCAAAATGGACTACTGCTATATACATAGTCGATGATTACGGACTAACTCCAAAAACTAAGAAAAAATCTCCGAAATTAGTCTGGAATACATTTAATGATTGTCCATGCTTTCTTTGTCCTCGTATTCATAAATGTACTTCAGGGCAAAATTATAATAACCCAAAAAATTGTGAACATCTATCAAAATGGTTAGAAGCTTCAGTTAATAATGTTGCTTATGTATCTCCTTTTCATCCAAATTTTGAATTAAAGAAAAAGAAAAGACCAGCAGATAAAGATAAAGCAAAAGAAGAAGTTAAAGTTGAAGCAAAGGAAGAAGTTAAAGTTGAAGCAGTGACTAAATAAAATTTAACCCGATAATATATAATTCTCGACTTGATTCACGTGAAGCAGGGGGTTTCATTCTCTTTAAAATTCTAAAATGCATTTTCCATTTTTTCATTATTTCGTTTGTGAATTCAGATTGAAACATTTTCACGACAATATTACCATGTTTCTTTAGATATTTTGTAAATTCAAATACTTTCTCAACCATTGCTTCTTGATTTGCTACGTCTCTAAAATCTCCTGAAGTTTTGGGTGCTAAATCTGATAATATAACATCAAATAGTTTTTCTGGTTGAATAATTTCTTTTTCACATTTTTCACTGAAAATATCTGTTCGATGGGTTTCAATAAACTGTGCATTCTCAAATGGACGAATTGTTGTTAAATCGATTCCAATGATTTTAAAATTACGGTAACGCTTAGGTGCTGGAATTTCTAGATATTTTCTTAAAATAACTTCAATCCATGCTCCAGGTGCAGCTCCCAAATCCAAAATTTTCTTGGGAAATTTGCCTTTAACCTTGAAAATCTTATATTTTAAATCAATTTGAATCAACTTATATGCTGCTCTTGATCTATAGCCTTCTCTTTTAGCTTTTTTATACCATGAGTCGCTTAATTGAGTTTTAATCCAAGTCTTCCCTTTTTTAGCCAATTTATTTTCCCTATTTCTTAATAAAATTAAATTACTTTTTTTATTTATCTTATTTAACATGGAAGATTTTGAAACCTATTTTCAGCAATTAATTATTAATGAAGAAGGTGGAATTAGGTTTTACTCTTTTGATTCTAAAAAATATAGTAATACTGGTGTTGCCCTCAAAAAATCTATGCCTGTATTTTATAATCCTATTCAAGAATTTAATCGTTCAATAACACTCATCGCATACAAAGCATTTCAACATATTTCAGAATCTGATAGAAACTTCGAGATACTTAAAATATGCGATTCTATGGCTGCTTCTGGCATAAGATCAATCCGACTTTTTAAATTCCTTAAAAAACCTATTCAAATTATGGCAAATGATTTAAATCCACTTGCTTTGAAAGTTATTCAGAAAAACATTGAATTAAATAGTGAATTAGTTTCATTGAGTGATATAGAATTATTTAATCAAGATGCCCGTTTTTTGTTTGAAGATTTACATAACAAAAGAATTTATCAAAATATTATTGATATTGATCCGTTTGGTACGCCTAACATTTTTATAGAAAGCGCTATAAAAGCAGTAAATATAAATGGTCTTATAGGTATTACTGCCACCGATACAGCAGTGCTCTTTGGGGTACGACCAAGTGCTTGCATTAGAAAATATAATATTAAAAGTTTGCGATCTTCATTTTTAAAAGAAGTAGGCCTAAGGATTCTTCTTTATTATTCCGCAAGTCGTGCTCATCCTTATATGAACTATATTGAACCTATGCTTTCGTTTAGTTCTGATCACTATATCCGAATTTTTATTAGAATCCATAAAGGAAAAACAGGTATTAATAAAAATCTTAGAAATTCTGGATATATTTTTTGGTGTCGTAAGTGTGATTGGAGAAGGAGCATTGGAATGGATTTACATGAGGCTTCATTTTCTTGTCCGATTTGCCAATCTAAATTAGATTATGGAGGGCCCTTATGGATTGGATCGCTAAATAATTCCGAATATGTCACAGAATGTATTAAAACACTTGAAGATTCAGAAAAATCTGTTATTCCATCTAAGAAAAAAATCCTCAAAATATTAAATATGATTTCATTTGAGGATAAATTCCCACCTGGATACTTTGACCTTCATAAAATTTGTGACATGTTAAATATAAGTGTTGCGAAGAAAACTGAATTAATATTAGAATCAATTAGAAATCTTGGCTATGATGCAGCACGAACACATATTGAACCCCGAGCAATTAAAAGCAATGTTCCAATCGAACGGTTGAAGAGTCTTTTGATTGATTTTCATCAAAAAAATATTATATAAATCCTTTATCAGTTAACATCCAAGACCAAACTTTGGGAACTGAAAGATTTGATTTATTTTTAGTAATGGAAAATTTCATCCTTGAAATTTGTGGTGTTCTGTCAATTTTTACTTCAAACGAAGTCCAATAATTTATTAGTTTTCCGCCGTGAGGAATTACTTGAGAAATATTTTTTTCATTTTGTTTTATTGAGAAAGTGTTTAGCAAAACAACAGGAATTTGATATTCTGTTTGAATTTTTTTTAGAGTCGCCAATATTAAAATTAAATCTTGATTGAGTTGGGCGTTTTTTAATTCTTTTCCCAATTCAAGTAAATATAAGCTTGCAATTTCATCTACAATGATTAACCCTACCTTTTTTTCTTTATAAAATTCTAAAAGTTGTTGTATTTGTAAAGACCATTCTAATACAATCTCTTTTTGTCTATACAATGATGTTGGATGCCATAAAAGAAAGTTAGAATCGGAAAGATCACTTCCCTCTTTTAAAATTCGTTTTAATAAAAGATCTATGGGGCTAAATTTTGTATGAAGGTAAAACACTTTCAAATCCCGTTTTAAGATTTCAAGGGACAATTGTAAAGCAAAGGTAGATTTTCCAACACCTATATCTCCCCATATCATAGAAATTGATGGGTTTTGGAAAAATGTTGATATGAAATCACCCCAATTAAGAAACGAAATCTTTGGAATTTTTCCTGATTTTTCAATATTATTTATAATTTCCTCGTTCATTTTTCTTTTAGACCCCTCAAGTTTTATTAGAAAATGTAATTACACACTTTTTAATGCTTATATTTCTAACATTTTATTAGTGTCAGATTTATGCATATATACAAATAGAGCACGCTTGTTTTATAAATTAACTAAGAAATTTAAGGAAGAATCCATTGAGTTTACTGCAATTGATTCATTTGAGCAAATTAACCCTAAATTCCGAGTTTTAATAACTACCAAAGAAGATCTAGAAAAATATAATCCTACTATCCCTAGTCACATAACTATGCTCAAAATCAATTCTGACCAATCTCTAGATGAAATAGTTCTTTTAACGAAACAAAAACTAAAATTTATAGAAGATTTTAACGATCTCATTATTGCAATTGACCCCGGTTCAAAAACCAGTGGAATTGCTGTTTTTTTAGATGATGGGTTCATTTATTGTAGAGATTTTTATAATATTAACCATCTTCTAAACTTCATCCAAATTGCTTTTACAACTTTCCAACATCATGAAAACATTATTAAATTGGGAAATGGAAATCCAGAAATTACTCGCTATTTTTTAGATAAGTTATATACAATTCAAATTCCAGAGAATAATATTCAATATCTTCTAGTTGATGAATATGGCTCTTCAAGTTATAAGGGGAATGGATCATCATCCATGCTTTCTAAGCATGAGAATGCTGCTATATTAATTGGGAGAAGAAAAGGAGTCCTTCCAACTTCAGTACAATTAAAATAATATATCTTCAAAGAGATAACGAAAAAAATCAGTCTTAATTTTTGGTTCAATATATAGGGGAAAGATTTCTATAAATCTTGTCTGATGGAGTTCAATTTTTGATTTTTAGGAACCTCGGACGGATATTTACTAAACAATTTTCCCCATTCAGTCTTATTATATTCCCGAATTCGTTTTTTTCCAACAGTATTTATCCAAAATAAGTCATGATAAATTGCACTTAGCATTACAGGACCCATCTTAAATAGAAATGTGTGCATTAAAGGTTCCAAGAATTTAAGTTTACCCTTCCTTACCATTTGATCTCCCCAAATAACTAAACTCCGGGATACTTCAAACTTCCAATTCTCATCTTTTGCATTTTCATCGCCAATAACCTCAATCTGATCAGTATCACCACAACCTAAACCAGCATCGTGGCACATTTTTATATACGGCATTTTCCATGGATCAAAACCCATCATTTTAGCAGCAAACGCGTCAACAGCTACTTGATCATAACCACACATGATGTAATTTTT
>JAUWPK010000252.1 GCA_030611625.1 Promethearchaeum sp.
CACGGAACACAACATAAATACATTGGGCCATTTGTAGACGCAGGAGATCTTAAACGGTTGATTAAATTTGTTCGCAAAATATTTCCTTATTGTACCTGTAAAAAAAATTCAACTCGAAATAAGAGAATACGCCCTTGTATATATTACCAGATTAACTTATGTCCCGCACCGTGCTGCAATGAAGTTGATCAAAAAGAATACATGGAGAATATTAATAATATCGAACAAATGTTAATAGGAAATATTGAGTCTATTCAAAAATCTCTGCAAACTAAAATGGAACATGCTTCAAAGAAATTAAGTTTTGAAGAAGCTGCTGTTTGGCGCGATCGACTTGATGCATTAAAAATTTTTACTATTGAGCAATCAATTATTTCTTATGATCTTGAACATACTGAGAATAAAGAACCTGATATTGAAGATATTACTAAACCAGTGTGGAAAGATCTTGATGTAATTGCAGGTTTTTATTCTAAAGAGAGAGCAGGAATTATTCTTCTTCATGTAAGACACGGGAGGTTAATCGGAAAAACTCCTTATGTAATAAATCTTGGTGAAAAAATTGTAACAAAGTCAAATTATTTTTTATCACTATTTAAACAGCATTATTTGCGCCCAGAAATTCCAGTGCCTAATGAAATAATTTCAAGAAATGAAATCCCACAAGATCTAATTGAAGGGTTATCTACTTTTTTTTCTAAAAAAAAAAATCCAAAAGAAGTAATTTTTCGGCAACCCTCTGAAAACGATAAAACAGCTGGACTTCAAAGGATCGCCAGGAAAAATATAGAATTATTAGTAAACCAAAAGGATCTATTTGATGTACATAAAGGGATCACCAAAGGTCTTGAAAATCTTAAAGAAATATTAAATTTAGAAGAAATTCCATTAATTATTGAAGCATTTGACATGTCACATACACAAGGAACGGATTATGTTGGATCCATGGTTTGTTTTGTAGAAGGAAAACCCAGTAAAAGCCATTATCGTAGATATAAGGTTAGGGATATCCAAAAACCAGATGATATCGCAGCAATGAAAGAAGTAATGACCAGAAGATATACACGCGCTATCAAAGAAGATAATTTACCAGATTTAATTGTAGTTGATGGCGGGAAAGGGCAATTAAATATGGCACACAATCTTTTAAAGAATCTTGGAATTGAAGAAATTCCGCACATAGGTTTGAGTAAACCTGAAGGAAGGAGTGAAATAAATCAACCCCCAAAAATAATCATTCCAGAACTCCAAGATTATATTGAGCTTCCGTTAAAATCTGAATCTCTTCATATTTTGCAAGCACTTAGAGATGAATCTCATAGATTTGCGATTAATTACCATCGATTACTTCGCAAAAAGCGCCAGAAAAAATCCGAGCTTGATGATATTTCTGGAATTGGACCCGCTAGAAAAAGAAAATTACTAACTTTTTTTGGTTCTGTTAAAGAAATTAAAAATGCATCAGAAGAACAAATAGCTGACGTTGTTGGATCTTCTCTTGCAAAAGTAATTTTCGAATATTTTCAACATAAAAGCGAAAAAATTAGTCGAAAAAAGAAAACTAGTCGTAAAAAGGCAGTTTCATCATTTTCAAAGCAAAAAAAATAATATTAATTAT
The DNA here is from genome assembly GCA_030611625.1 of Promethearchaeum sp. Lineage (GTDB taxonomy): Archaea > Asgardarchaeota > Lokiarchaeia > Sigyniarchaeales > Promethearchaeaceae > Promethearchaeum. The sequence goes on from JAUWPK010000252.1 coordinate 1,619, forward strand.
AATTCATGTTCACTTCTAATCTTGGCTATTTGTTTCGTTGTAAATTTCTTAGATTCTCCACGTTTAACATTATTTAAAAATAGAATTGCAATTATTTCCCAAAGAATAATATAAGGAAATAGCATTACGTACTGGGCACCTTCTTCACAACCAGTAAGAAGTTTATACAGACTGAATACAATTCCAGCAATTAACGGGCTTAAGGTTGCACTTAACTGACTAAATAGGTAATAAACTCCAGTATATGCACCAATTTTACCTTTGGGGGCCATTTGCCATATAATAACAATAGAATTTATGATTACAAATCCATAAAAAATTCCCATAAATCCCATTAAAATTCTTATTATTATCAATCCTTTCAAGTTTAACATAATAACAGAGCATATATTAAGACCAATTAAGCCGATAAATATAGTATTTTTGCGTCCAAACTTCTCTGCTATTTTTCCTGCTGGGATTGCAGTGATAATCATAACTATTGGTGCTATGATTATAATAGAACTTGCTTCTCCTTCTTGTAAACCTAAAAAACTTGTTGCATACAGGCTGTAGTAAGTCTCTAATGCGTTTTGACTTAAAAATGACGTAAATATAGTAATTAACATAAATAAGGTGCTTTTTTCACTTTCTTTAAAAATTATCTTTAAACTTTCATAGGATTTTTCTTTTTTCTCAATATTAATTTCTTGCTCCCCTAAATATTCCAAGGTAATTGGATCAATTGCAATGCTATGTTTTCCAATTTTTAGAAATTTCTCTCCTGTTGGAGTTTCTTTTACTGTCAATAAAAAAATTCCTAATGCAATTGCAGTTATGATACTTACAAGATAAAATCCTAAAGCTCTGGATAAATCTCTCTGAAATAATATTTGTGTATCATAAAATTGCCCCGTAATAATTGGAATAGCTAGACCAATTACCATTGAAATTGCCCCTAAAGTATTAATAATTGCATTACCCGTAGATCTTACCTCAGGATCTGTCAAATCTGGCAAAATTGAAATACTAGCGCTTCGGTAAAATGCCATTGAAAAATTAAACCAAATTATTACTGAGACTAATCCTACAAAAGGTCCAATCCCACGTGAATCAGAGATTAATCCTACTAAAGAAAAAGAAAACACTGCGCTTATACATCCAATCATGATAAATGGTGTTCTTTTTCCTAGTTTTGATTTAGTCCGATCAGAAATCGCCCCAAAATATGGAATCATAAGTACTGCAATAATATTATCAAGAACCATTATAATTCCGACATATAAATCCAAAAAATGTCCAACTTCTATATCTATAAAGAAATCTTTTAACAGTATAGGCATCATAAAGTTATAATAAGCCCAAACTATTGAAGAAGTCATAAAAGCGAGGCCAATAAGAAAAGTTCTTCCATATTTTAATTTTCCAGGAGTGTTAGGTGTCATTTGAGGTTTGTAAGAAGAATTTAATTTCTTGTTGACTCCTATTGTTTTAGGCATTTTTTAAAATAAAATCCGATAATCTTTATATATTTATTTGATGAAATTCCAATCTTACATTTTGGTGCTTTTTACAATAAAAATTTAATTTTCAGAACGTAAAAATGGAAGTAAACCTTTTTTAAGAAGTTCATAAAAGTAATAACTGATTATTATGTCAGAAAAATCGATAATTGATCAAAGGGAACCTTGGCAAAAGAAGCCCAAATTTAGTTGGGGAAGAACTATTTTAATCTCTTTTGGGTTTTTTGCCAGTTCTATAGCGTGGTCTCAATATAATTCTCAAATTCCGATTGCGCTGGATGCATTATTACCTAGTTCATATTTACTTATTGGATTCATAATGACGTTGGATAATATTATTGGAATGTTTCTTCAACCTATAATAGGAAATCGCTCGGATCGCACAAAATCTAAGTTTGGACGAAGAATGCCCTTTATTCTTATCGGATTACCAATTTCTGCTGGATTATTTCTACTTCTTGCCTTAACGAAAGATACTTTGTGGTTATATATAATTGTAATTTTCTTCTTTGTTACAGCGATGGCTTTTTGGAGAGCCCCCGTAGTATCCATGATGCCCGATTTTGTGGCACCTCAAAATAGGAGCAAAGGCAATGCTCTAGTAAATATTTTTGGAGGAATTGCATCAGCAGCAGCTGCTTTTATAGGCGGGATGCTAATTGATAAGGATTATTTCATAGGTTTCGTGTTCGTGGCAGTGGCAATGATTGTAGCATTACTAATTCTCTATTTTGGTGTTAAAGAACCAGATACAAGGGAATGGGATTTTACTGAAGCATTAAATAAACAGAAAGAAGCAGGAATATGGAATAAAATCAGAGAATTGGTAAGAGAAGAGGAAAAATCTCCGATTTGGATGTTAATTGCAATCTGGGCATGGTTTATGACCCATCAAGCAATCGAATCTTTATTGAGTTTATACGCTACGAAAATAATCGGAATTCAACCTGGAGAGGCACAACAGCTATTACTTTATGTCTCCATTTCGTTCATTATTTTTGCTTTTGTGTCTTCATTTTTATCTAAGAAATTAACCCGACGTATCACTATCTTAATTGGTCTTGGTATTTGCTTCCTTTCACTGCTAACAGCCCTTTTTATAAAGGGACCAGATCAATTATGGCTCCTTATCGCTATATTAATTGTATATGGAGCTGGATGGGCATTTATTAATGTAAATAGTATTGCAATGATATGGGATATGGCCACTACTAAAAAGCAAATTGGAACTTATACAGGGCTTTATTATTTTGCTTCATTCCTTGCAGCCGTTCTGGGACCTATAACTTTAGGATATATAATGGAACATGTAACAGGGTTAGAATATCTATTCCCTGTTGCTGCAGTTTTTATGCTGATCGCTATAGTTGCAATGCTTTTTGTCAAACGAGGAGAGCCAGAACTGACTGAAGAACAAAAATCAGATTTAGAGAAAGCGAAACTAGAAACAAAGTAATACTTTTTTATTTTTATTTATTTTTTTCAAACTTCTAAATAAATCTTAAACGAATTTGTAATTTAAAATAATTATGAATCTATTTCAAAGAACAAAAAAAATTTTAGAAAAGCATGATATTGACGGATGGCTAGTTATCTGCAATGAAGGAAATGATATTCACGCACAATATTTATTAGATGTTGAAGCTCACATACTCCACATAGTATTTATATCTCGAAATGGAAAAGATCATGTTGTTTCATGCGTAATGGAAGAACCAATGATCAGAAAATCTTTGGAACGTCAAGGAATAGAAGCAGAAGTCTCATCTTATAAATCTTTCAAGGACATTGGATTACTTCTAGCAAATCTATTAAAAGATAAGAAAATTGCTCTCAATTTCGGGGAAGATGTTTTATCTCCTAATGGAACAGGATATGCTGAATTCCTTCCAGTTGGAATTTATAATGCTCTACTGAAATTTTCACCCACAACAAAATTTGTGTCTGCTGCTCCCATAATCTATGAATTACGGAGTGTGAAATCCACTCAAGATATTGAAGATCTAAAACACGCAACCAAAGCAACCCTTGAAATTTTGGAAGACATTCCAAATTGGGTAAAGATAGGTATGACAGAAAAAGAAATCAAAGCTAAACTTGAATATGAATATCTGAAAATTGGTTCTCTTTCATTCCCTGCAATTGTTGCAAATAATGAACATGCTGCTGACCCACATCACAACTGTTCAGATAAAAAATTAGAAAAAGGAGTCTTATTAATTGATTCTGGTGTAAAAACTCGTCGAATTTGCTCGGACATTACTTGGACATATTGGGTTGGAGGAAATCCTCCGGAAGATTTTCTACAAGCTTATGATGCTTTATACTACTCCAAAGAAGTTTCATATAAATATATCAAAGCTGGTTCTCCTGCAAATCTGCCCGCAATTAAATGTCGTGAAGCTTTGCAAGAACGAGGTTATGATACCGATAAATTATATTTTCATGGACTTGCTCATTCAATAGGATTTGTGGTTCATGATATCGGTCCAGGTATGTCTGCAAAAACAGATCCAAAACAC
>JAUWPK010000135.1 GCA_030611625.1 Promethearchaeum sp.
ATTTTTTTTCACCTAAAATTATTTGTTACGTTAGTTATTTTAGCAAAACCAAAATAAAAGTCTTCTCCCAACTGAAATAAACTTACCATAAATACTGGTCAAATTCAGCAAATCCAAATACTCGATCGTTTTTATTAAATTGAATTATTTTTCCAGATTCAAGAACAATTTTTCCAATAAAAAATCCATAAGCGCGATGAGAAGTGTGCCTAAATAATATCAAATTTAAATTTCCAGATAAAATATAAACGGGTTCAAGAACCATATTCACTCGATTATCATTACTCGTAAATTTCCAAGGTTTTTTCAGATTCTTTTCATCATATTGATATTTTACTTCATCCAAATGATGCCCTTTTCCATCATAAAAAACCATGTTTTTACTCGATTCTGTGCCAAATCCGTAATCTATATTAAAACCAAATGGCTTACCATCAAGTTCACATGAAGCAGAACACCATTTCCAGCTTGTTTTATATGGTAATACGCCTCTACTCCAATCGAGACAAGCATAACTGTGATTTTCTTTTGAAAAAACATATTCCTTCTCACCAAATTTTACTGTTCCTGATACATTCATACAGTTTATTTTCTGAGCGTATACAAACTGCTTTTTTTTCTTAAAAGGAATGATGTTTACCATTGTATCAATGTTCCGGTCTCGAAATAGGTGAATTTCACCTTTAATACCACGACCTTTATCAAAATTTGGAAAATTGAAAGTTAAAACGCGGATTCCATCCTGGTGACTAAATTTCATTGAGTATTCTCCTCTATTAAACTCGAGATCTCCGATTTCGGATGTTTTGGGAAAATGAAGTGATCCTCTTGAATTCCATATATCAACACTCTTAGAAATACTACTTTTTTTACCAAAATCGATCCAATCAATCCGGGCTTCGCCAAAAATACCTATATCATAAATTAATAAAACGAGGGAAAATTCAGGATTTGTAATTTCATAATAATCCCATTCTTTGATCCTATATGGGTTAACTTTGATGTTCTCCCGGTTATAATTTGCAATTAGTTTGGTCGCCCATCCTGATTGGATTAATTCACCTTTTTCATCTAATAAATCAGTTTGTTCTTTGATATTTTCTTGCATTTTCATTTATTATCTACATCTATAGCTTCTTTTAAGATCATATTATATTTTTTAATTAGAATTCAAGTTATGGAAAAATCATATAATATTTTAATCGTTGGAGCTGGCACAGCAGGAGTGTATTTAGGATGGTTACTTTCCAAACAAGGTTATTCGGTTTTAATAATTGAACGCGATTCACAGAAAAATGTAGGACACCGATTAGAACTCATTCATTTCGAAACAGAACAACTCAAAGAATCGGGAGTCCCCATACCCAATAAAGCCCCAGTTCTGGTAACTCAAATTGAAGAAGCAACACTTATTTCTCCGGATAATAATGTTTCAATAAAATACAGAGATTTTCAGACAGTAGTTCGATTACCCTTGTTTCTACAACAGATATTTGTCCTGGCCGAATCAACAGGAGTTAACTTTAATTTTGCTTGTAAATTTGAGGAATTGATTTTTGAAAATAACAAAATTGTTGGAATTAAAGCAATAAAAGAAAATCGAGAAATTATTTATAAATCCAACATAGTCGTTGATGCTTCAGGAACCACCGCCGTAATCCGAACATCTCTTCCACCTAATTATGGAATTGAAACGTGGAAACTAGGATCAAATGATGTTATGTTTGTTCCAATACGATATTTTAAATGGAAATACCCCGATCAACCACACCCCTATCCAATGATCAACTGTGTATCTGATATTGCATTTCTTAATCCTTCATTCTCAAAAGAACAAGGAGTTTTTGGTGTCGGACAACTTGGATCTTTTGAAAAAGCTAATAACATCTTAGATTCCTTTATTGAGCGAATGAACTGGCCTCCATTTGAAATTATTAAGAAAGAACAAGGCAGAACACCGTATAGAAGACCCCCATTTTCCTTAGTGTCTGACAATTTCATATGTATTGGTGATGCAGCTGCAATTACTCAACCTTTTTCAGGTCATGGAGTAACCGCAACCTGGTATCTATGCAGAATAATTCCAAAAATTCTTCAAAAAATTCCAAAAGGTGAAGAAAACTTTAAAAAAACAGATTTATGGGAGATTAATGTTCGATATTTCACTACACAAGGTGCAGATTACGCCTTCTTATTTACTCTTCTATCTGGGTTCTTTGATTTTACCGATAAAGAATTAAACTACTTATTTAAGAATCTGGAATTTTTATTAAAACCTTTTTCTCCTTCAAATTCAGCAGAAATAGATAATCAGGAGCAATTTCATTTAAAGATATCAGATATTATAAAAATTATTTATTTTGTCTTAAAGGGTATTATTTTAATAAAACTTAAGATGAAAAATTTGATCAAAATCTTAAAATTAAAAAAACTTGCAGGGAAAATTAAAAAACACTATATTAAATATCCAAAAAATCCAGCAGATTTTACAAATTGGGTCAAGAAGGCGCAATTTTTATGGTATCAAAAAGAAAAAATGAACTCAAAATAAAATCTTTTTTTTTGATCCAATCATTTCAGAAAATATGATACCTCCAGAACAATGGAAAGAAAATCTTGAAATGAATCGGAAAGGTAAGGATGATTATTTTGCACAACACCAGCAGAGCCCAATCCCTATAAATGAAAGACAAAATTTTGAAGGTTTAAAATATTTTACTCCTAACCCGAACTTTTACTTTGAATTAGATCTACATGAGCATGATAAAAAAGAAACAATCCAAATTCAAGATTCCAAAGATAATACACGAAACTTGATAATATGGGGAGAATTTATATTCAAGATCGACGGTAAAGAGTGCAAACTTCAAGCTTATAAGAGCGATCCCAATGAAAAATACCTTTTTGTCCCATATCGGGATGAAACAAGCGGAAAAGAAACCTATGGAGCAGGAAAATACTTAGATCTTGATGAAGAAAACAACAGAACACATACTGGAAAATGGATTTTGGATTTTAATGTAGCTTATAACCCACTTTGTGCATATAATAAAAATTATGCATGCCCATTTGTACCTCCTGAGAATTGGATGAAATTACCAATTTTAGCTGGGGAAAAAAAATATCATGATTAATTTTTTTTTCAAAATTTGATTAAACTCAACAAATAACATCGATTCCTTTTGTTTCTTTACAAATTTTCGCAAGTGGTATTATGGCAAAAAAGGAAAGACTGATAAGAAAGAATGCTAATCCAATATCACCAAATAATTCAGTTAATTTTGAATTAATAAGCAGTCCAGTAGTCAAGCCTAAAGCGAAAATAGTAGATCTCCAAGCAGTTCCTATCCCACGCAATTTTGTAGGTAAAGTTTCTACGCATAATATGCGCGTCTGAATAATCAAACCTTGTGAGATAAATGTCCTTAATGACAAGCCTAAAAGTCCAGATAACAAAGCAACCATGTATGATTCTGATTTAACTCCAAATGTAAAAAGAGCAATTGCAAAGGGAAAAATTAGAGAATACACATAAAAAACTTTTTTTCTACCAAATTTATCGGAAGCTCTTCCAGTTACCAAATAGGATATTATTGCAAAAACACTGGCTGCCAGCAATATTAGAGTCCCATCTTCGGACGAAAAGTGTTCGGAGAGTAACAACTCTCCAACAGATCCTATCGGCTCACTAAGACCAATAATGAAAGAGATGAATAAAATAAGGACAAAAGACTTTTTTTCTTCAGATTGAAATGGTTTCCAAAAATTTTTCATTATATTTTCTTTTTTATAGTCGGGAGATAGGCGTTTAATTTTTAGTTCTTGAAATGCAGTAGTTTCTTTAATTTTAAAAACAAGAAATGAAAGAGGAATTGCCAAGAATGCAAAATAAATTATTCCACGCCAAGATCCCACAGGAGAAGTGTCTGTTATAAATATCATTCTGAATATAATTGTTGCTACTGCTCCCAACACTCCAAAAACCATTACTAAGTTGGTATATGTACTTCTCTTCTCTTTTGGAGCTTCTTCCGCAATAAATATCGTATAAATATCGGCACTAAAGAACATATATAATAAAAATAATGAGAATGTAAACATCAAAGGTGAATTTGAGAAATACATAAGAATTGAAGCAATCCCCATCCCTAAAAGAGTAATAAAAAGAAAAATCCTTCTTCCCCAAACATCAGCTAGAAATTGAATAAAAAGAACGAAATACATTCCTAAAGATGCCCAAGCTACTAATTTAGTGTATTCAAAAGCTTCAATCTGAAATTCTTCAGCCACTTTTGAAGGAATAAGTTGAGGAAAAACCGTAGTATATGTATCGAAAACTTCCATTAAAGCAAGAAATATAAAAAGGAAAAGGAAATATCTCGCGCTTTTACCGTATTTCTTATTCAAAACTTTTTCTGAATCATCAAACTCCATTATATCTAATTCTACTGATGAACAATATATATCTTTTTAGAAAAAATAATAAAATCTTTTACAGATTTGAAAATAATGTTGCATTCCAGATTTGAAACTAATTCTGCTTAAGGATAATTTAATTTTTTTTTTTTTTATATTCAGAAAATTGAATAAAATCCTTAAATCCAATTTTTTTATAGGTATGAACAGCAGGCGCATTATCTGCGCGAACATGAATTAAACACAACTTAATCTTAATATTCTTAAATAATTCCTGAACCGAACGGGAAACCAAAGATGTAGCAAAACCACGGTTTTGAAATTCGGGATCAGTTGCCACTGTTGGAATTATTCCGATTTCATCACCAAACCATAATTGAGCAAAGGAAACTATTCTATTTTCGCGTTTTATACCAAAACATATGTGGTTCTCGCTAAACTCTATATCTTTCGCCTGTACATGACCCCAAAAAACAGGATCAGCTTTTCTAAAAAGAGAAGCTATTTCTTCTCGATCAGATTCTTCCAAAATCTCCGATACAAATTCATTTATTATCAATTTTTCCCCCGAATGAATAACCATTCGATTTACACGAACTTCTTTTTTATGTTCTTTATATTTTGAATCCAACAATTCTTTTTGTGAGTTCAAGACTGTGATATCCATAGAACTCATATCAACTTGGTTTGCCAAATTCTTTACAGCTTCATTGTTCCCACGTATTTGAATAATCTTATCTTTATAATTTAGTAATAATCCCTGGATTTTTCCAGCATCATCAATTGCAATCAAAATCTTTGTGTTATTGGGATATTGCTTATAGTCCATAATATAAAAAAAAAACTCTTCGATACGATCTTCAACATAACGCCAAAAGATTGGTTCTGTTGTGGAATCAAGTGGTATTATCTTCATATGAATTTTTAGAAGCTGTGTTAATACAAAAAATTTGCGAAGATTTGCGGTTAGTATTCCATAGATGATATCACCATGATGAACTTGTAATATTACGTTTCTTAATCCCATTTACTCTTTCTTTTGATAACGATCAAATTATTAAACGTGAGAAAAAATGGCTTTTAAAGCAGTATTAATTGGCGAAGCGGGAGTTGGAAAATCCACACTATCTCGCATGTTGAGATGCAAACCCGTGGTAAATTTTAGAAGAACCCCGACTATCGGCGTAAACATCGAACAGGTTAAAACTGACAGTGGAAATATGTGCCTCTGGGATCTTGGAGGCCAAAGACGTTTCCAATTTATGTGGGATGAATTTATGCGAGGCTCAGAGTTAACCATTTTAGTTACAGACAGTAGTGCGGCTAATGTTATGATGACCAAAGACATAATTGAGCGGCATATGAATAATTCAGCTGCAAAGATCATCGCTATTGCAAACAAACAGGATCTTAAAGGAAGTATGAAACCCGATGAAATCGAAGCAGCGTTGGGTGTTCCAACATTTGGTATGGTTGGAATTGAATCATCAAATGAAAAGAAGTTAAAGAAGATAATCGAAAAGAGCCTTTAGAATTATCATTTTTTTTCTAATTTAATATATTTTTCTATTAATTAAGCCATTTAAATTGTCTATTATTTCATATATTTTAAAATTGCTTTCATATCGGGTAAGATTTATTTACTAATACATATTTACGAACAAAAAATTGTAGATTTCTTAATTTTGGTTTTAGTGGGAGAACATTATAAAATGTAATGGGGAAAAGTGTTCGTGATATTTTAAATGCACTGGCAACTCAAGAATTAATTATCATTTTATATTGACTAACCTCCTAGTTTCAGATCATAAAAAAAAAAATGGAAAAAAATTTTGAAATAAAATTTAAAAAAGTTCTTTTTGGGGGATGAAACACGTGTTAATTCGATAGAAATGAGTTATGTGATAAAAATGAAAAGAAAAACAACAATATCTATTTTGATTTTATTAATTTTCGTAATGAGCGGACTTCTTTTGAATGCATCTGCAGTAGAAGGCACATCAAAAATTGAACGGGATGCTTTTTCCTTTTCCACTCAGGAAACTATTACTGTAGAGGATTCTGTATTGAAATTTGAACGAGATGATTGGTTTATTATCGAAGATGTAGAACCTGGAATGATGACATTAGATGTTTCATGGGGGAATTCATATAACATCAATTGTTATATTTCCACAACCGCTTCGAGATATACTGCCTTAGCTCAAGGAATTACAGCAAATAATCCAGAAAGTTGTAGTTACGATATTCAAATTGCTGGAGATTATTATATTGGAATTTATTTGGCTACGAACGGACGAGTAGTTGAAACTCCTTATACGGCTGTTGCCACCTTCTATACTGGTTCGGGATCTGGTGACATCACAGCTCCTGAAGTATCAATTACGGCCCCAGCAGATGGTGCTATTGTCACTGATACGATTTCAATTACTGCAACAGCCAGTGATCTAGAATCAGGAATGGATTATGTAGTATGCAATTTTGGGGGAACATCTTTAGGATCGGATTCATCAAGCCCATACTCTTGGACTTTTGACACAACCACACTTTCAGATGGTATTTATTCCCTTACAGTAACAGCCTACGATATAGATGGCAATTCCGCCACAGACACGATTTTGGTGGAAACTGATAATGGAATAATAGACCCTGAAGGAGAAAAGATCGCTGTCTTCTTCTGGGCCAGTGATGCAGGAACTCAAGCAAATATTGACGAATATTGGACCATTTTACAAGCCGAAGGTTACACTAAAATTTTCGATTTCAAAGATACTGCAGATTTTGAAGGAGATTTTGCAACCGTGGAAGCTTATGAAGATCCTGAAGATACAATATTCTTCTATCTCTTCGGACACGGGAACAACAATGGTGAAGATTCGTTAACAGCTTTTGCACCAGGAACCAGTGTAGTCTATTCAAGTGAACTCCGTGTTATGTTTGATACTTTAGATGCAGAACGGATTGGTTATTTAGTTGAATCGTGTCATTCCGGAGGATTTCCACTTGATTTTCAAGCCGAACCATATCTTGCGATGTCTACATCAGACGAGGATCATAATTCCTATGCTTTAAGCACTCTTCCAGGGGAAGGATTATTCTCAGATGCATTCTTCGACCATGTATTTGATGGTTTCAATGCTGTCGATTCTTTCTATTATGCACGTCAAGTTGTTTTTGATAATGCTCGAAATGATCGATTCAGTCAATTTCCTTTAATAGAGGATTATTCCGATTATGTTTGGTTCATTTAAATCTTGAATCATAAATAATCTTCTATTTTTTTTTATTTTATTTTATTGATTTAATTAAACCTAAAGAATGAAAAAATAACAGAAAAAAATAACCGAATTCGATTTTCATTTATCTTCGGTTTTTAACCATATCAAGACATTATCAGAATCTGCTGATTCTTGGGATAGATAGAATGGAAAACTTTGAGAATTTGATTTGTCCTTTCCATAATACACTTCTATCACTATCTCGGAATCTACTCCAACGGGAATAATTTTATCCTCTACAGAAACCGTGGATACAATTGTAATACCGGTTGATTCTCCCCCTTCAAGCGCCATTGGATAAGTAGGTAACAAAATAACATATCCTTCATCTGTGAATTTCTCATAATTCATGTTTGGAGCTGTAGCCCCCGTCAATTCGTTCAATCGTACTTTTGCATCAACATCGATGTATTTTATTTCATCACCGTGTTTAAATCCAATTTTAATCTCTGTAATCAAGCCTTTTTTTGCTCCTTCATTTTCAAAAGTCAATGGTAAACACAGCAACATTGCATTTTCGTAACTTGAAGAAATAAACCCATAGTTAACCAATCTTCCGGTATTAATATTAGCGGGTTTGATTGTCTGTAGCCAATTATAGATTGATAACAGAACACCAAAAACTGCAGGGATAAAGCTTAATAAATCAACTTCTATACCAAAAATCTCAGCCATAGATATGATATTATTTTAGAGATTTATAAATCTATTATTGAGATACATGAATCATTTTTATTAACTAAAAAATAAAAAAAACCAAATCATTTAGATTGATTTTTCCCATTTTTTGGAAATGAGAAACAAAATTATTATTTATTAAAAAAAATCTGGAAAATTTTATAAGAATTAAGCATATAGCAAATTCTAGGGTGTAAATAATGACTGAAGAAACTTGTAATACATGTATGTGGTCAAATCAAGAAAAAATTGAATTTGTTCCAAAAATTGGCTTGGTTTGAATATAGAATGAAAAAGAAAATGATTAAAAATTTGATAAAGAAATACGAACTCTGTGAAGAGTGTCATCAACGAATCAGGAAACAATGATCAAATATTGGAAATAGTTTGACTTGATGAATTATTTTATTTATTTTTTTACCCTTTTCCAAAATTTAAAGAAATTGAATTTACACAATATCTTTTACCTGTGGGTTTCGGACCATCATTAAAAACATGACCTAAATGACCCCCACAATTATTGCACAAAATTTCATCCCGAATCATTCCTAAGCTACTATCCTTTTTAACATCAATA
>JAUWPK010000046.1 GCA_030611625.1 Promethearchaeum sp.
TTTTTTATTCTATTTTCACTTTGACTTAACACAAAAGTCTTTTATTTGATTTTGTCTATCTATTCTTGCAATCAAAAACATGTTCGATAAAAAACTTAGACCTAACTATTATTTTTCTACATCTGGTAGAAATTTCTCTCAATTTTCAACCATCGCTTTAATAGTAGTAGGTCTCTTTTGCACAAGCTATTTCTGGAATCGAGATTTAGAATTTGTGCGGAATGCAACCACCCATTTTGTTGATCCTAATTTTGCACATTTTATGAATGAATCTTTTTTTAATTTTAATGGAGATGGCTTTGGAGGGCAGGATTTCTCTTACATTCTCTTTTTTTTTGCCCTATTTGTTTATTTATTAACATTGAAACCTGGTAATGAAGAAAAACACACTTTGACCCGTATAAGATCGGGTTTTATTATTTTAAGTTCAGTTGTTTTATTTATCTTCAATAGGGTTATTGCTGTATTTTTTGCACGAGTAAATCCCAAAGAAGCCCTTGTGAACACACGTCTATATACTTCAATGTTAAAATTCGGTAAATATTCCATCACTGATGCGATTTTTAAAGGTTGCTTCACATCGGGATACACTACTTTGGCTACTTTAGTTATAACTCTCGCATTTATCTCACTTACTTCATCAAATTTATTGAAGATTATTATCAATTTTATTATCTTTTCGTCTTGGGGAATTATTATGGGTATAACAAGAGTAATTACCGGAGAGAATTATCCAACTGATGTTCTTTGGGGTTATATTTCAGGGATACTCTTAATAATTTGGATTTATTTCAAGATTTTGCGAGTTCCAGAACAGGAATCTGGTAAATTTAAATTATATTCAAATCACGGAGAAATCCGTTGGGCTTTCTCTTTTATTTTTTATGGTTTATGCGTTGGTACAGTTTTAATCGGAATCAAGTTTGCTGTAATAAATTTCGAATGGCATCACCCCATAATAATTATATTAGGGGCTGTTCTAGCGGTTTTAACAAATAATAATTTGAATAACATCCTTTATGGCCCGATTAAATATGATCAAATATAGGTTTAACTAAGATCTCAAACATTTTTTCACAACTTTGTTTTTTAAAATCAATTAGATCTATAAATTTTAAACTGAGTATGTAAAATTATAAATATGATCCCTTTTACAATAGCACACCTCCCCATGTTCATCCTCCAAGAAGCAACCCTAACCGGTATAATATGGTACATAAGTATTTTTACCTTGTTTATAATTCTGGGATGTATTTGGTATTTTCTTCTCTATTCCAAAAGGAAAGAAATTCAACTACAAGTTCCAATCTATCCATTTTTTCAATCAGCAGGACAAACGATCTCAGAGGAAATAACGCCCTCTTTGAATACTAATGATACATCATTCTTATATGCCTATTTAATCAACATTGATCAATTAACGCAATATGAATTTGAGGAGATGGTAGCAGAGGCCTTAAAACACAAGGGTTGGGCGAATATCCAAGCAACTTCTCATGTTAATGATAAAGGGTGGGATATAGCTGGACTTGATGAAGACGGACGTTTAACTTATATTGGAGTGAAATATGCTTCTAAAATGGTCGAACCTCCCATTGTGCAGAAATTTAATACCACAAAGTCGACCGGAAGAGCACAACGTGCGATTATTATAACCAATTCCGAATTTACAGATCAAGCAAAAGAATACGCGCGTGAAGTTAATATTGAATTAATTAATGGTCAAGAATTTAGAGAATTGTGCCAGAACATCATAGATGAAGCACCACATTCAGATAAACTAACCAGACCAATAAATAAAGTCTCTTTAGAAATGGGGTTACATCAATTTATAGATCGGGCTATTTTTAGTTATCCGAATCCCCCTTCAAAGTTCATTTCGCAAATTAATTCATCAAAAATAATATTTTCACCATTCCAATTTTATCAATTTAGTCTCTGGCAACAATTTGCAAACAATACGCGCTAGTGGGTGTGGGATATGAAATATGTCGATCATTTATTAGTTAAAAATACTACGCAAAAATGGGACGTGATTGAAAATCGCCAACAGAGTGTATCAACTGATTTAGATGAAATAACTGAGATCATAGAAAAAGAAGGTTTTAGATTTTCGATTAATCCTGCCCCAAAAATCAATAAACTATCAAAAGTAAAAGAGATCATCCAACAAGTCACAACCGCCGAAAAATCTCACAATGATCATAACAATCAAAATAGGAGAGAAGTGTGCACAGCTGATGAGTCTAATATTGATGTTCGGACCTCAACTATATTTTGGGGGTCATCTGTGACTATGAAAGCGAAAATGGGGGATGATACAGAAATTGAATTACAATTAAACGAAGGGAAAGTATCCAAAGTTTTAAATCAGAATAAGGTTGAAGGTTTAGAAAGGCTATTGGATAAAACCACCATTGTATGTCAAGAATGTCAAAAAATAACAAGTAAACCAGCTAAATATTTTCGAAATCTTGATTACTGTCTGGCTTGTGGAAAAATTCTATGCACTAAATGTGGTCATACGGAGGGTAAACTGATTGCTTTTAAATCTCACTGGTGTTCTGAGTGCTGGTCTAGAATTCTAGCTGATAAGATGGAGAAGAAAAGAAACAAAGAAACACTTAAAAAATTAAAGAAATCATTCCATGAATGGCAAATGTGCTGAATATTGATCTTATTAAGAATTTTGAATATTAAATTATGGTTGAAGTGAGATTTAGATAATATTAATAAAGAAAAAGTTAAGTAATCTTTTTTTTTTCACGTATTAACAAAATCCAAATAGTAAATATTGGCCTCTAAATTGTTTATATTAATGAAAATTCAGATAATAATTATGAAAACCTCAGATTATTTCTATAAAAAAAAATTTTCAAATAGCATGAAATATCTTGTATCAAATATCTGGATGATTTAAAATGCCAAAAATGCTAAGCAATATTGGATTTAAATTCATGTGTTGGTCCTTTAAAATTTTTAAAAAAAAGGATAAAATATTGAAAATATTAAAAGAAGCAAATATAAAACCAGGTGATGTAATCCTGGATTATGGGTGTGGTCCTGGAAATTTCTCAATCCCTGCTGCACAAATAGTAGGAGATAAGGGAATAGTTTATGCTGCAGATATGCACCCCCTTTCAGCGCAGTATGTTCTAAAAAACACCCAAAAAGCAAGTGTCACAAATGTTGAAACACTCTTAACTTCATGTAAAACTGGTTTAAATGAAAATTCGGTCGATGTCGTATTACTTTTTGATGTTTTTCATTACTTTAAAGAAATTAAACCTATTTTTACAGAATTACATCGAGTTTTAAAACCCAGTGGAAACATTGCTTTAGAGATTCATCACATGGACGAAAATAAAGCAATTAATTCTATTACTGAAACAAATATGTTTAACGTGCGGGAAAAAAAAGAACATTTGGTCATTCTACAAAAAACTACTAAGTAATTATAAACAATTTTATTTTGTTTTTTTACTAATAATTATCTGATATCCTTTACGGACCAGCTAATTATAACTAAAAACTCATTCTTTCTTACCTAATTATCGAATTATATTGATAAGACATCCCCCCAAAGAGAAAAAAAAAATTCAAATACCACTCTACATTTTTAAAAACGGGTTCGTAGTGTAGCTTGGTTTTTTTGGCATATTCGCCAGAAAATAGTTAATAGCGCGTCGGCCTTCGGAGCCGAATGTCGGGGGTTCAAATCCCCCCGGACCCACTAATTTTTCCCGATTTTATTCTATATCTCAGAATTACAAGGTTTTGGTATATTTAGAATAGTACATTTTGTAATAATGAACTTCTTCATTTATGATGCATTATCTTATTATAGGAAACAAATTATGGCCACTCTTTCTGCAATTTTCTCTATGATCATGCTTAGCATTGGATTAAGTATGGATAGCCTTGCTCTTTCAGTTTCGTGTGGTCTTCAAAAGGTAGAACATAAATTATCAATGGCTTTGAAAGTAGCATTTATCTTTGCGATAATTCAAGCTACAACACCAATTATTGGTTATTTTACAGGAACTTTGTTTGCCGAACAAATAGCCTTTATCGATCATTGGATTGCTTTTGGATTATTGGCACTTATTGGTGGTAAAATGATAGCAGATGGGATTAAGCATAATAATGAAGTAGAATGTGAAGAAAAGCAATTGACAATCTGGGTTCTTATTACGATGGGGATAGCAACCAGTATTGATGCACTTGCTGCTGGGATCAGTTTAATAGCGGCAGATTTAAACATTCCACTTACGATTTTTATCATATTTCTTGGAACTTTTTTGTTTTCATTAAGAGGATTTTCTTTTGGAGATAAACTTGGAGCTTTGTTTCAGGCTAAAGCAGAAATTTTTGGTGGGATCGTTCTCATATCTTTAGGATTTAAAATTGTAATTGAGCATATTTTTTTTCAATAATTTCATAGAATACAAATTATGCTTGCCGTTCCTATAAATAAATAAACTACAAGCGACAATTCCTTAACTATTATTAATTTATATTTTATTAATAATATAGAGGTTAGATATTTATGCAAGAACAATCTCAAAAGGTATATAATCGAGAAGATAAATCAAAACCTTTCCGAAGCACACGAGTTCGTGATGCACCGCCGGATTTATTTGATCCAAACCAACCAAGACTCGGTCGTCGAGAAAGTGAACCACATTCAGCTGAAGTATCATATTTATTCGATGTACTCCAAACTAATTTTCAAGAAGATCGAGTAATGTGGGATTTACATCATTATTTCGAATCTAAAGATGGGAAAATCGATCTCCAATTCGATATTTCATTTTTTAAGGATCTAAAAATCCCTTATTCCTTATCATCTTATCATGCTTCTCGATTTCAAAATAGAGTTCCAACTATGGTAATTAATGTCTTTTCAAAAAGCACATGGAGGGCAGATGTTGGTGAGCATGTAGATTACTGTAAGTTATTGAAAATACCCATTTATATTGTGTTTCCCGCTTATCATGTAACCTCTGCAATTTATAAACCCCCTTTTCTTCGAGCATATATACTTCAACCTACCGGTGAATATGAAATTCATGAACTAAGAGAATTAACAATAAATGAAGGAGAAAAGACCAATCCCGATGCAATTATTAATGTAGGTGATGTTGTTCCTTTTCGATTAGGGTTATTGAAAAGGAAAAAAAAACACGAGGGAGACTTAGCTTTGTATCGAGTTATTTTGTTAGATTCACACAAATTTGAAATCCTCAATACAGAATCCGAGAAAGAAAGAGCAAGAGCAGAAAGAGAGAAAGAAAGAGCAGAAAGAGAGAAAGAAAGAGCAGATAATGCAGAAAAGAAAATCTCCGAATTAGAGAAGAAAATCAAAAAATTGCAGTGATAAGTTAATTTTCATTTATGTTAGAATCCTATTCATTCTTTTTATTTTGATTAAACACCAAGCTCTTTACAGTAACTGGGAATGCTTGTTTTGGAGGTTCATGAAGTGAAGGTCCGATATCAATCCAATCTCCAGCTTCCAGCGTTAATTCATCCAAACAAATAAGATTGCTCTGAATTGAGGTTTCCCGGTGTATTATGATTCCGAGGAGTTTGGCGAGATCACTTTTGAACAATAGTATTATTTGTTTTTTATTGGCGAGAGAGTTTGGTAGAGCTTTTTCAATTGACTTCGCCAAATTAAAGAGTAATTCTTGTTTGGCAAATATAGGAGTTTTAAAATAGAGTGCTACTAAATCTTCACCTTCTTTCATATCAAATTTTGAATAGGCTCGTTTTACTTCATTAGTTAATATTTCTGGACTAAAATCATCTCGAGTCACATTGACTGGGATTACTGGAATGTTATTAAGGGGTAATTTAATGTTTTCATCAACATAACAAGTAGATCCTGATACTGTCAATGAAAATGCACCGGCTCCGATCACAGTGGCTCTTATCTTATTTTCGGGTTCGGATATGGTAAATCCGAGGTTTTTTATTAGAATCATAATTTCTTCGGCCAGATAATGCCCAATGTCTCGGTATTTGTTAGAATATTCCTCATTTCTGTAGATAAACTCTGCTATTCCACCTGAAAAAGTATATGTGTCAATTGGGGTTGTAAAATCGAGATTTTCTGTCATCATCAGACTTTTAGCGATTTTACTGGTTGCAGGTCCTTGCATCACCTCAACTAAAGCTTTAGCGTACTCCCGAGCAAGGATTCGCGCATCTTCTTCCGAGATGAAATCATCTAATTTGTAATGCATATTCAATTCCTTCATTAGAAGTTCACTGGGTTCATCTATCCTCCAGATCTTTAAATTTGAATCAATACCTAGCAAACGGCCCCCCACGTTAATACATGAGCAACTAATAACATCTCCTTTGGAAGAAATAGCCAGATTGCTTGTGCCTCCTCCAATATCAACATTTAAGATTGTGTTTTGTAGTTCACGTGATTGGTTGACGGAGCCACTACCCATTGCACCCAAAAGTGATTCAAAGTTGGGTCCTGCGGACGCACTGACGAATTTTCCTGATTCGGATGATAAGCGACTAACAATCTCCTCAGCATTTTGTTTCTTAGCGGTCTCTCCAGTGACAATAACTGCTCCGGTTTCAACCATCTCTGGTGTAATTTTTGCTTTTTTATACTCTTCTTCGCAGAATTTTATAATTGATTCGATATCAATGGTATGTCGGTCAATTAAGGGCGTAAATATTATCTCACTCTCATATATTATCTCTCGATCAACCAAGATGTATCGATTTGACATATTAAGGAAGCTAGTTTCCCTTCTGAGCGTTAGTCGGGAGAAAATAAGATGAGACGTGGAGGATCCAATATCAATTCCCACACTTAAAATCTTGAGATATTCAACATTGCTCTCCTTTGAATCTAAATGTCCCATTAGTAATTCAGCAGGGTAAATTTCAATTTTTTCCTTGATTTCCTTATCTTTATTAATTGGGTCCTCTTTTTTAGGTTTAGAAATACTAATCTGCATCTGGGTATCACAATGTTTAGGCAACTCCATTTTCTCATCTGAATTTAAGAGTTTTGATTCTATTTCAGGTGGAATCTCAAATTCTTGGTTACATACAGAACAGAAATATTTTAGATTTATTGATTTTCCACTTCCAAGTAATGTTGGTCCTTTTTTTTTTATCACGGGAATTTCCTCATTAACTTGCTTACGGATTCTATCCAAAACTGTATTAAATTGCCCGATAGATATATCACATATTTGATCATAATCTTCTCCAATTTTTAAAATTGAAGTTAACGCAGGTTTGAATTCGGTAATAAGTCTATAAAATTGTTTAACATCGGTATCATCTTCATGTTTGTATTTTTGAAGTAATTTTTCATAATGCTGCATCAATTTTTCTCCTAATTCTTCAACATTTTGATATTGTTTTGAAAACAAGGCGAATTTTACAGTCTCAATGATTGCCCATTTTTGGGTATCTAATTTAATTTCTATATCTGATATTTTCATTTTAATCCTTCTTTTTTTCTTCTAAGTTAGAATTAATGTTTTGATACATGTAACAATCTAATATTTTGAAGTTTTAAAATATTGGTTTTTATATCTTACGATACAATTATATACTTAATATTAAATAGTAAGATACAATTATATACCATATAGATGGAACCTAACAAAGACTCGAAAATAACTCAGCGAAGAACACTTCAAGAACGGATAGAAGCAATTTTTCGGTTAATCGATAGACAAAGTGAAGTTTTTCCTAAAAGTCGGTTAAAAGAAATTGGACTTAACCCCCGTACAGCAGAAAAATGGTTGAAGCTTATTGAATACATCCAAAATCAACCGAAAATTCGTTTAATTCAAACAGGTCATAATACTTTGATAGAAAAAGTTGAAGGAAAATACCAAGCCATGATGCGAAAGATGTTTATTGATGAAACTGTACCTTTTGAACAACGACTCCTATATGTTACCGATTACTTGAAATCATTGTATAATAGAGAACGAATAGGTGATGAAAGAAAGATTAATGAATCTATGCGATAAGAACCCATATATAAATGTTAAATCTAATCAGAATATATGGAAAGAAATTCAATTCAATCTTTAAAAAGGGAAAGATCGCTTGCGATTGATGTTTTTCGTGGGTTATCAGTAAGTGTAATGGTTTTTGTAAATATTGTAGGTATTTTTAATAGCACACCAGCATGGAGCAAGCATTCTTCTGATTTTGGATTAACCTACGTAGATTTAGTTGCGCCATTTTTTATTTTTGCAATATCTCTAACTTATCACATGTCATTTAAACGGAAAAAAGAGAAAAATGGATCATTTGACTCTTATTTACAATTTTTACGGCGATATGGGGCACTAATTGGATTTGGATTTCTTGGTGCGATATCATTTTCAGCCAACGGTAGCTCATTTTCATGGGGGGTTCTGCAAGCAATAGGGTTTGCGGGAATTTTTACTCTTTTTTTCATTGATTTACGAATTTTGGCTCGTTTTATCATTTCCATTTTCTTTCTAATTATATATCAAATTTTGAGTTATGTTGAGGTGGTTATTGGTGGAAATGCATTTGTTATTTCAGAACTGATCCTAAATGATTCTCATGGTGGATTCATTGGTGGATTTGGTTGGGCTATTTTTATGTTAATGGCAACAGTGGTTGGAGAATTATTTGAAAATAAGGATATGATAAAAATAATTATTTTCGGCATTCTTTTCTCAACAACTGGGGTTGTTTTATCATTTATTTTTGGGATTAGTAAATGTCGAGTTAATATATCATATATAACGCTATCTATCGGTCTTGGATGTATCTTATTTTGTATTTTATGGGGAATTTATGAGAAAAAAGAATTGACTCAAAGAAGAAGTATAATATTTCAACCTCAAGGAAAAAATGCTTTCGCTTTATATGTTTTTCATGGAGTTCTATTTCTTTTTACTTTGTTATTTATTCCGGAATCAATAGGTTGGGGTATAGTTCTAATAATTGGTTTTGTAAATATGTTAATCATTTGGGGGATCGCGTTTATTCTTGATAGAAAGAAAATTTACATAATTATCTGAAAATAAAATTTGAATCAGTTAGGTTTGAATTAATGGCACTTCGATTTCGTTTCTCTTCTTCTTAAACTTAAATCCCGAAAGATATTTTATTAAAAATTTTAAAAATCTCTCAACTGGACCCTGTTTTTGATGCTTTGCTAAGAAATATGCATAAATCATCCAAAGAAAGACATTAAATATTGTAAAACACACCACCACCCACATAAAGTTATTCCAATTAGCAGGTAAGATAAAATTTGCTACATGATGGAGTAATATCGTAAAAATACTCTCAAATAAAAAGACTGTTAGAGAAATATCAGAGATTTGCATGATATAACGAGCTCTATTATTCCTAACGATTAATTTTTCATTATCTACGAGATCATACCACTGAATGCAAAGTTGTGTCACAATTAAAATTACACCGATCTGAGTAAATTGCCTAAAAGATTCATTATAAAGAGCCGTAGTATCATAATCAAATAAACTAGGTGCATCCATACCACCCATTCTAATTAAACCGATAATTCCAATTATTATCCAAATCAAAGCATAAAGATCTAAAAATATTTTACTGAACTTTTTTTTGTTTTTATTAAGGGTAGCTAGATTCATTCCTAATAACGCACCCAAAATTCCATAAGCTGCAAATGGGAAAAGTGGAAAGTCATCATAAGATAAATATCCCAAAAAAACTGCTCGAAAAATATTTCCATTATTAATAGAATCGGTAACGATTGGTGCTAAGCTAGATCGGATAAATGGGGAAAGAGCAATTATCGGTGTTGCAATCGCAATTAGAATAATATAATTACGCTTCGTTTTCTTATATCCTTCATTTCTAAACAAAATTCCTAATAGACACGAAACAATGATTGAAGTCCACCCAAGTGTCGCAAACGTTGAGGTGTTTATTACACAATCAATTGTAGGTTTAATCCAAATACCTTCTTTAAGAAAATGATATAAAACACCACCCAAGAAGCTAAACACTGGTCGAAAAATGTAGTGACAAATGAGCAAGATGATTCCTTTTATAATTCCGCTTATGACAAGCCTATTCAAAGCGATCTTTTGCTCTACAACTTTTTTATACATCGAAAAAGCCAATACAGACCCCATCATGTAATGGAATATTCCACCCATAGTGCCAACATAAAAAGTAATAAGAATTCCCGGTGTGACAGATAACGTTCTGTCTACTAAATCAAAGGTGCTACTCCATTCAAGAGCTAATGTGTGTATAACTATTACAAGAATAATCGCGATGCCCCTGAGAATATCATAGAAGTAAATTCGTTTCATAGGATTAACCAAATAATTTCCAATTCTATTATCTAGACGAGCGTTTGATATTTATAAATGATAGAATATTGCCCAACTACAAATCTGTATTTGTTACAATTAAAAATAAACCGATCTGAGTAAATTACTTAAAAAATTCATTATAAAAAGTCGCAGTATTAGGGTTTCTCTTAAAAAATAAATTCTCTTACAGTCTTTGCATATTTTTCGGGTTCTTCAATATCCGGAGAATGAGCACTTTTTTCAAATATCACTAATTTGGAATTTGGTATTTTACATGCAAAATCTCTGTTTAATTCAATACCTACATTTCTATCATATAATCCAGTCATAATAAGTGTAGGAGCTTTTATTTGTGATACTCTTTCCATTAAGCGAATTTTATTCCTCTTTTTTTGAAGTGCTTTAAACATCAAATCAGAACTTTCTAACCCACTTTCTCTCCATATTTTCCTAGTTTTTTTTGCAGATTCATTATTTCGGAAAAGAAATTTATCAATTGTTTCTATTTCTATGGAATCCCATATTTCCAGCCATTTCTCTTTAATATTTTTCTGGCTTTTAATGATTTTTTTGATCTTATTCTTATCATTTCCTTCAGCAATTTGTTCAAATCCAAATAATTGAATATAATAATTGCGGTCATTATCAAAAAATTCTGATGGTGCCTGCACAATGATTTTTTCCACCAAATTTGGATAGGTTATAGCAAATTCTAATGCCAATTGTCCTCCAAAGGAAAATCCCAGAGGAATTATTTTTTCTAACTTTAGTATATTACACAATTCTGCTAAATCTGATATAAGTATAGGTATTGAATACGCTTCCTTATCTTCAGGTTCTTTAGATCGACCGCATCCTCTTTGTTCATAATATATGATAGTCACAAATTTCTCTAAAAGAGGTCCAATAGTTCTTTCATAAGTATAATTATTTCCTCCGGGTCCACCATGGATTATAATAATTGGTATTGTATTGTGTTCTACTCCTGCATTTTTACACAAATGTTTTATACCACTTATTTTTATAAAAAATTCCCCATTTTCCATTTTTTTTTCTTTATTATTTGAATCCATAAGTTATTCACCTATTTAAACAATAAAAAATGAATTAATTACTTCTCATGTAAATATTGTTGATGATCTTTTAAATTTTAACAGATTGCACTAAAAAACGATAATTAAAAAAAAAATTAGAAAGTAAAACTAATTTCGTCATCTTCTTGCGATTTTTTACGTTTCTTTCCCTTTTTCTTCATATCAGATGGTATATATGAAGTAAAAGCTCCACCATCCTCCACCGAAAGAGTATCTTCAACATCATCTTCATAACTTACACTCTTCTTTGAAAATCCAAACACCCAAGCATGAAGAGCAAAAATCACAGACTGAATGATTAAATTTACAAAATGAATTTGTATATTACTTGAATCACCATGAGAAACGATAATTACAATTACAATCCCCAATACTATTTCAGACCATAGTACAAAAATAAATAAAAGTAATCCTGTAATTTCAGCTACTTTATTGTGCTTTCGATAATGATTACAACCAATAAAATACAATAATGATCCAAAGAATATTAGAATTGCACCAGCATTGAAAACACCCTCATAAAGACCATGAGTTATCCATGCTACAATTTTACAGATAAATCCGAGGATCATCACGGCACCTCCAATTTTTAGGAACAATTTTCCTTTAATAAAACCCGAAAGCATTACAAGAATCATTCCGAAATAAAAAAGTAGTATCGGAATCATCCTTCTAGGTAAGACAACAAAATCCTCCAAATCAGTATAGTCCCATGTACCATTTATAACAAAGACAAACATCTCTATTTGTAAAAAAGCACCGACACTAGTAAATAAAGCACCGATTAATGCCCCAATTTTCACCATTTTAATAACTCTTAACTAATTTAAATAATATCATGTATATTTATCTATTTATATGATTTTTCCAATACGTTGTTTTTCATGTGGTAAACTGATTGCTGATAAGGATTTTCTACAGGAAGTTCTTGGATCGCTTGCGTCACACCAGTATTTGGAACAATTATTTCAATTGGTGCGGTGCAAAATCAATATTCAACCGCTCTTTACTTGATGATTCTTTATGCTATGGGGATTACGGTTCCATTTATAATATTAGGTGCTCTTATTGGATTTATTAATACACAAATTCTTGTAAAAATGATTAAATATGGCGCAATTCTTGAGAGATTTTTTGCATTAATTTTAGTATGGATAGGTATTGAGATTATACTAACTGGTTACGGCATACCTGGGTTAATTGAATTTCTCTAATCCATTTATGAAATTTTTATTTTTTTAAAT
>JAUWPK010000023.1 GCA_030611625.1 Promethearchaeum sp.
TATAAGTTTATATATTTCGTTAAAATTAACTCCTAAAGGTGTTCAAAAATGGAAACAAATTTAATTCTTTTATTTATTTCGGCGGCGGTGAAAACTGTAATTTTGTTCTTAATTGCGTCATTTCTTATAACAAGATGGCTCAATCAGAAATTAAGATATTTTACAGACTTCCCGTTTTTAAACGCTTTAGGTTTTTATATATTTAGTCTTGGTAAACTTTTGGATATCTATTTATATTACTATTTTATAGATACTCCTAATTTAGCGACATTGAACGATCCTACTGCCCTTTTGCTTGGAAAGATACGCTTTATTTTAAGTCCAATTCTGGTAGTTCTCCCATATTTCATTTTAATGCTAGTAATATGGTTAGAAAACAAGAAAAAAATTCAAAATATACTAGGAATTGGGTGGGTTACCTTAAGTCTTGTTGCAGTGCTCTTAGCTAAAGGATACACACAGTTTTTAATATTCAATTTGATAATTGCAATGCCTGTTATTGTCCTTTCAATAATATCTTTTGCGATTATCCATAAACAGCAAAAATTACCTCAGATAAACTCTCTATTAATAACTATAGGATGGAGTTCTTATTTAATAACGCAAATTATAAGGCCTTTATGGATTTCTCTTGGGAGTGGTTCATGGGGGTTAACATGGGTCGGGGAATTTTTGGAATTAATCTCTATGGTCATAATTGGAATCGGTTTTATCAGACCGGCTTCATATTTTGAGAAGAACATTGAAGAATTAATAAAAAAAAAAATACTTGAGGATGACGGATCGTTTGAAATTGATGATAATATTGCAATGTATGAATATTTAAACGAAATTGAGAAAAAAAGGGAAAAAAACGAAGAAAACTCAAAATGGAAATATGATGTTGAGTGCTATATTCCTTGATTTTTTTCATTTTTTTTCCTTTATTATCCCTAAGAAATTGATTCAAGAGAAAAAATTCAATTCTATTAATGGTAATCGGAAAAAATTTAAAATAAGAGTTCTAATTTATGATTAGTATGATTATTCGAAGAAATAAACTATGGATAAAGTGGGCGGATTATTTAGATGAGAAAGTATATAAGATCATTGAAGATAATCCAGGAAAATGGATAACTCTTCAAATTGAAGTAAATCAAGATACATGGAATGAAATAAAAGATGTTCCTGAAGATAAAATTGAAAAACTAACATTACTTGAGTACTTAAAAGGATATTCTTTTAAAATGGTTAAGATGGCAGAAATTAAGGTAAATCCTGATGAAAATCTGAATGGAGAATATTTTAAAGTTCATATTTTAAAAAAAAGTAATTGAGATATTATCATATTTTGTCTTCTATCGTATCTAGTTTAATATTCAAGGTATTTAGAGAAGATTAGGAATAATAACGGTAAACGTAACAATTCCAATGATAATTATGAGACTAAATGCCACTATCATTGAAACTTTCCTAATATTCTTAGCTGTTTTCCCGCATTCTGGACAATACATTCTTGTGAGAGCTATATTCGAAGTTCCAGAACTAGTTGTGCGTACAGTCGTTTGGCATTCAAGACAAATTAATTTCCCACATTTACTACATTTTTGTGTTGCTTCTCGATTAGGATGATAAAAACAAGTTAAATGTTCCATGTTATACTTAATTGTTACCTTTGGATTAATAAATATTTCTATTGTAAGAAAACAAGTAAAAATGTGTTTTGTTCTCCGGAAGAATAGACTTATTATAGTGTCATTTACCAATATCGGAAAACAAATAGGTAAGTCTGTGGCGTTTCAAAAAAATTCAAATTTTAACTCAAATGCTATTACATCTTAGTTTAGGTGTTTTAACATAAATAAAAAAAAAATTTTTTTTTTGGTTTTAATTCTTTGGGGATATAAGAATTTTCCCAGGTATTCCGTAGGATCTGTGTGTGATTAAAACGAAATTAAATATTCTGCGATGGTTAAAATCGAAAAGCGTATCCATAAGGGATATATTCTCGAGTTATTGTTTCAATTTTTCTTTGATTGTATTTGTTCATAATGTACACCTAAAAGGTTTTTTACTAAATACATAAAATTAATTTGATTATTTAACTGCGGAGAGAAAATGGAAGTGTAAAGTTTGTTCATACCATTTTTCCATCATAACATCTTGAAAGAATTGAAAAAATTAAGAAAAATCGCGAATTATTTTTTCAATTTCATCCACAATCATATACCCTGTTTCGCTTGAAGCAGCTAAACTTTCTTCATAGCCTTTGGTATTATTATATGAATCTCTTGCAATAATATATCCCACAGCGCCATCTGTCAATTCAAGAACAATTGGTTCGAATTTTAAGTTCACATTTCGAATTGTTTCTTTTATTTTCACACCGAATTCGCCAAATGGTTCACCTGGGATACAAACAATGATGATGTTATTTAATTTTATTATCGATATTTTAACCTTTAAATAGATTTTGTCTTCTATTTCTTTAACTCCCATAAAACTGAGATTTAATTCCTTAAACATCTTAATTTTTACCAGATCATTTATAATGACGTGAATCCATGATGTTTTTATCCTAAGATCCAATTCTATATTAGGTAAAGAGCAAATTTTCAATTTATCCTCTCTTAGGGTATGTAACACATCGGCAGCAGCTTGCCTACCAACCCTTTCTGCATCATAGATTTCCCTTACTTCATCATTAAATCGACAATTCCAAGGGTTTGTATTTCCTGCAGTTCCTTGACCAAAAATAACCAATGTTTTCCAATCTAGATTGTATGTTTTCTTTAGGATCTCTTCAGTGAAATATGGCCAATCCCTTGAGATTAAGTAATTTTCTTCACCTAGAGCAACACAATGGTTTGCTAAATTAAAAAATATTCCTCTAATATTGGATCCAGATAGAAATTTATTTTCTTTAAGAAATACCATAGAAAAGATATCTGTATCGACAACTTCCGCAGCAGGATCTTCATATCTTCGATTATGTCCGATATCTGTTTTTCCCCAATTATATTTAATGATTGCTGGTTTTAAATTTTGAAGGGCACCATACACTGAAGTTGCAATTACATATTGATGATAAGGAACTCCATTTTTTGCATACCATCCCTTGTCAAAATTGTGGGGCTTTTTAATTCGATCATAAAAAAAATCAAGATTTGTTGTAATCCGTTGAGATGAATGGGTATGAATAGCATGAATAATGACATTCTCCTTTTTAACGACTCCTTTAGTTATTTTCTCGACATTCTGACTGATCTTATCAGAGAAATCATAAGAAACCCATAATAAATCGCAAATTATTAGAGCGATATGCAAATTTGTTTCAGAATCTTTAAAAAGAATACAACGGGCATGGACATCATCATGAATACCAAGTGCATTATATTTTCGATGTTCGTAACCACCTAAGGGAGTTCCTAATGGTGGAGTGATTGTTACCTTAGCTAAACCTACTTCTAACATGCTTCTCAGTTTCCAAATATTAAAATTATTTATTCAAATGTTTTTTTAGTACAGTTTCTATTCGTTCTAGAGCGTCTTGTAAAATTGATAAAGGACAAGCAATATTAATTCTTTGAAATCCTAATCCTCCTATTCCAAACATTTCACCTTTATCCAAGCCAACTTTCGCTTCCTTCTTCAAAATTTCATCCAATTCAACTGGACTTAAAGTTAATCCTCGAAAGTCCATCCATATCAGGTAAGTTCCCTCTGGCTCAATTACTTTTACCCCATGTAATCTTTCTTGAATAAATTTTTTAGAAACTCATAATTTCTTTTTATATATACCATTGCTGCATCCAACCAATCTTCACACTCATTATAGGCTGTTTTTAAAGCAATGGCTCCAAATATTCCTGGAAATGTTAGTGATAATCTTTCCATTTGATTAACAAAAATCTGTCTCTTAACGGGTTCTGGAATAATAATATTAGAAGTTTGTAATCCTGCGATATTGAATGTTTTGCTTCCTGCAGTGCATGTGACAGAATTTTGGGCAAATTCTTCTGATAATGAAGCAAATGGAATATGTTTAAATCCAGGAAATATTAGATCACAGTGAATTTCATCGGAAATTACTAAAATATTATTTTTAATGCATATATTTCCTAATTTTATCAATTCTTCTCTTTGCCATATGCGAGCAATCGGGTTATGGGGACTGCAGAGAATAAGGATTTTTGCTCGAGGATCTTTAATTTTTTTTTCTAAATCTTCAAAATCCATCTCATAATGATCATCAATCAATTTCAAAGGATTTACTAACGCTCTTCTACCATTGTTCTTGATAGATTCCTTAAACGGATAATATACAGGTTCTTGAATTATTATTTTATCACCTGGTTTGCTAAAAGCCAGTACTAAATTACAAATTGCAGAAACAATTCCTGGAGTATAAACAAACCAATCTCTTTGAATAATCCAGTTATGTCTTCGTTGGAACCAATCAATTGTAGCTTGGTAAAAATCTTCTTCTGGTAACGTATACCCAAAAATTCCATGATTTATCCTTTTTATCATTGCATCGGTAATTGCTTTTGGAGCTCGAAAATCCATATCTGCAACCCATAGAGGTAGAAGATCTTCATACTTCAACCATCTTTTTAGAAATTCTGGTTTCCATTTAATAGTCCCGTAGCATTTGCGGTCAATTATTTCATCAAAATTCCATTTAATTGTATTTTCATCCATCCGATATCTCTTTCTTTGTGTTTCTTTAAAATATATAAATAAAAAAGTAGATAAATATTATTGCTTCATTTCAAGAGCGCGTTTTTCCAGCGTAGTATGGACATTTTCTAAATCTCCTTTAATATATCGAAAAACTGGAAGCCAAAGAACAATATTTAATATCCAAAATCCAACTCCTGCCCACATTGCCGCCATTATTCCTCCTAAATAATCTGCAATATATACCCCAATTAAAGGTCCTAAACTTCTTCCGATCATATCCATGAAATTAGCCAATCCTATCATAGTTGCTCGATGTTCCGGTAAATTTATGTCTGTAAGGCTGGAATACCAATTAGGATTGACACCTTGATTTATAAACATCAAAAATACCAAGAGGATTGAACTGATAGTTAATCCCGGTACTGCAAATGCTTGTCCAATTGTTGCATTATCTGGGAGTCTATAGTCGATTAATAGAAATCCAATAAACAATATAACAGGAAAAGCGTTACAGATCAAAGCCAGTAAAATTTTTGCTCTTTTATCCTTTTGATATAATTTATCACCTAATATACCTATTAGAACAGTTCCTAAACCACCAAATATCAGAGCTCCGAGCAAAATAATTGTCATTACGTTTTCTTGGACATTATGAAAATCCTCCATATATTTAAAGATGAAAAACATAATAATTCCATCAGGAAAGCAGTCAACAAAATTCATAATTAGCCAAAAATTGCTTTTGTTTGTCCACATTATTTTAAAATCTTCTTTGGCTAGTTTAAAACGATATTCTGCACCTTCTAACATTAATTCTTTTAATTCTACTTCTTGGGATCCCCGTTTTGGCTCTTTGACAAAGATTAGTGCAAAAGCTAGGACAAAATTAATAATTCCAACAAATAAATACGGTATTCGCCAATTACCGGTTGCACCTTCAAGGAGTCCTGCAATAATTAAACCTCCCATTTGACCAATTATCATCGCTAAATTTATATATCCAAAAACCGTTGCCCTTTTTTTTGGATCAGCAAGGTCTCCCATTAATGAAAAGACTGTAGGAATTATCATACCAATCCCAATGCCGTTCAATGCTCGGGTTATAAAAAAGAAAACATAACCTGTTTGTCCACTCGGACAAAATATTGTAATAATGGAAAAAAAGGAATAAGTTATACTTCCAAAGAAGCATATTTTCTTACGAGAACCTCGATCTGCAAAAATACCTGCAAATATCATAGAGATTGCTGAGAGGATTGTAAAAGTAGATTGAACCCAACCTAATGGTACGGTTTTACTAATATCATTGAAAAAATCAAGTAATAATGGATTTAATAATGGAGATAACATATTTTGATCCATATAATCTAACATCATAATAAGAAAAAACAGTAAAATCGTTAATTTCCATGAGATTGATGCAATTTTTTTCCGTTGAGGGTTATTTTTTTTATCAAATTCATTCATTTGATAATAAATTGATTTTTGATTTTTTTAAGTTTATAGAAATTAAATTGAAGTGAAAAAAATTTTGTAGATAAAAAAATAGTATTACTTTTTTTTAGTTTTCCAAGATTTATACGCAGAAATAACTTCAGGGGGGCACTTTTTACATTTGGAAATGTGTCTTAAAACTGAAACTTTGGCTTTTTGACAATATGGACATATCTCTTTTATACTATCACCACTACCAATTTTTTTGATTTTTCCAATTACTTCTTTTTCAAAATCGATAGAGGATTCGTCACCATTACCTTCTTTATCATTACCGTCAAAATCTTCAATTTCATCTTCAAAGTCTTCATCTTCCTCGTCTTCTTCCTCTTCTCCTTTTATAGACCCGTGCTTCTTTCCTAATCCTTCCTCTTTTTCATCTACATAGTCGTTATCTTCTTTTTCTTCTTTTTCATGACCGATGATTACTACTTCTTCTTCCTCTTCAGTTACTTTCTCTATTTCGAAATCATCATCATCATCATCTTCTACTTTCTTTTTCTTTGATTTCTTCTTACTTTTCTTTGATTTTTTTTTCTTCTTTCCTTCTTCTTCTTCCACTATGAAGTCTTCATCAGAAAATTCTAGATCGTTTTCGTCAAATTTAAAATCTTTTGCTTCTGAAGCATGATACATCTCTGACATTTCAGTTTGTGAGGAATTTTCAACATATAAAGTACAAATTTGACAGATCAGATTATAAGGGCTTAAATTAAATTTTCTTTCAGTACAATAACATAAAGGCTTTTTAGCATTAGATATATCATCAATATTCTTTAAATATTTACAAGCAATCGTTCTTAGAATTTTTGTGGTTTTAGATTTAGTAGTTTTTTTCTTTTTTGCCATATCTTAAGCAATCTCTTTTTTCAGTATTAATGGTTTTTTAAGAATTACATTAAAAAAAAATTTTATGTTTTAGAATAATAATAATTTTGAGGTTTTATGACTTCACCTTCATTATATTACAGTAAACCCGTTTTTAGGCCCCCTTCTGAGGGAAACTCTCTTCTACTTACAGTAACTATAGGTTGCACCTTCAACTGCACATTTTGCTACCCTTATAAGCATAAAATTTTTTCTATCAGAACTATCGAAGATATTAAGCGCGATATTGATATTTCAAAAAAAATTTATGGAAATTCTGTTAGAAAAATATTTATTCTTGATGGAAATGCTTTCATCTTAAAACCTGATAAATTAATCGAAATTTCAAATTACTGTTATAAACAACACAAGAACCTCCAACGAGTAAGCGCATATGCTCATGCAAACGATATTATATCTAAGTCGGATGAGGATTTATTGAGGATTGCAGAATCTGGTCTTAATATGGTTTATTTGGGGATTGAAACAGGAGATAATGATCTATTAAAATCAATAAATAAAAAAACTACGGCGGAAAATTTAATTAAGGCCGTTCACAAATTACACAATTCAGGAATAATCTTATCTGGCACAATAATTTTAGGATTAGCAGGAAATGATCCAGAATTAAGTAAAAAACATGCAATCTCAACAGCAAAACTTATTAATAATATGAATCCCAAAAAAAACCAGACTTGGTACATATCAGCTTTAAGTTTAATGCTTCCTCCAGGAACTGAATTAGAAAATGATGTTAAAAGAGGGATATTTACTCCTTTAAATCAGAAAGATACCTTGAAAGAACTTAAAATGTTTTTAGAGAATCTTTCAGATGATCTTCACGATTTAATATTCAGATCTAATCACGCTTCTAATTATTTAGCTTTGAAAGGTATATTGGCTGAAGATAGAAATAAATTAGTCCAAAAAGTAAAATATGGGTTGAATCATCCAGAATCTTTAAGACCCGAATTTTATCGCGGGCTTTAAAATTTAGAAAATAATTTCCAAACAAATATTAATTATTAATTCACCTCTTATATTAAAAGAAGGTTAAATTATGGATAAACAATTTTTAGAGTACTTGGATTCTGAGAAAAAAATCATTAATAGTTCGATCCAAGATTATTTTCAAAATTCATTCAATAATGAGGAGGAGCCATTTTTAAGAGAGTTTCTGTCATTCGGGCAATATTTCTTTCTTCAAGGTGGCCGAAGATTGCTTCCCATTTCTTTGAAAAATACCTTTATGGGTTTAAGTTCAGAAAAAGATATTTTGGAATATTCTGAAGCAATTTATAATGTTAGTGTTTCAATCGAGATGCTCCATATTTCCAGTTTGATGATTGATGATTTACTCGATAAAGAAGAATATCGCCGCGGGAATAAGACATTTCATCGGTTTATTGGTGAAAAAATGACCCATCTTAATAAATTAGCATTGGAAGAATATGCAAAATCCTCGACAATTTACGGAGCTAATATCATATCGTTAATGGGCGGTCAAATAATTAAGAGTTCTAAATTTGAAAGTAATAGAAAAGAAAAAGCTCTTGCAATATATCTAAATGGAATGCAAGGAGTTTCACGTGCTCATCTTTTAGAAGAATATTACAAGCAAGTTCCTTTAGAAAAAATCAATCTCGAGAATTATCTTATTTTAGCGGATAAAAGAGCAAAACAAATGGAAACTGCTGTTGGGTTGGGAGCTGTTTTCGGAAATGCGCGAAAATCCCAAATGGTGCCTTTAATGCAAGCAATGAATAAAATTGGCATTATATCTCAAATGATCAATGATTTAGATGGAAGTTTTGGTAAAAAATCAAACAAGAAATCTTTAGATTCCGATATTAAAAGTGGCCAAAGTACAATTCTGACTGTTGTTGCTTATCAAAGTGCTGATAAAAAACAAAAAAAGATACTGAATACTGTATTAGGTAACCGAAATGCATCATCTGATGAAATTGAGTCTGTGAAAGAAATTTTTAAAAATACAGAAGCCTTAAATTTCGCTTCAATATATGCTAATAATCTCAAAAATGATGTTTACCGTAATTTACAGAGGGTATATCCCGGTTTAAGAAATGAAATCATGGATTATTATTCTCATCTCTTAAGATATATAACTGAATACAAAGAATAAGGCAGGTTGAAGAAGATAAGCTCTAATAAAATAAAAAAAAAAATTTTTAAAAATGAAATAGTTAAAAGAAATTACTATCTTTTAAAGCATCAACTTATATATTTGATGGATTCTGGTCTAGATTTTCTCAAAAGAGAATATATAAAGCGCAATAGTGATACTTCCTTTATGGAATTTACTGCTCAAAATTATTACGACTTTATTTTGAAAGATTATATACGTAAAAAAATTAAATCCCAAATAAATTCCATCTTAAATTCTGGTTTGTTGTGTGTAGACCATATTGTAAATGATGTTGTTGATCCTGATTTTTTAGATGGGATTATTCAGCAACAATATCTAGAATATGCCTCAAATGATCTAAGCTTGTTACATTCTTCAAATAACCATCCAGGATATTCTGAATTACAAATGATCAGTCGACTTACATTTAGAGTTTCAATTATACAAGCAGCATATATACTTTCATGTCAAGATCTTGAGATAAAAACTTACACTCAATTAATGAAGAAGGTATTTCCCACAAAAAAAGAAAGTCAGGATGCGCTCAATTCAATCTTTTCGATGTTCAATCAGATGGTTGATTGTTTTGAAAGACATTTACAGATGATAACAATACCCTTTTATAAACCAACATTCAATTTGAGAGACTTTCAATTCGTTCGGGTATGCTATGAATTTGCAATTAATATAATTGATGAGCAATTAAATGAATTATATCCTGAGGAAGAGTAAAATGAAAAAGAATCAAATGCAAAAAATTAAACCTGAAATTCGAAATGCACTAAAAAGTTTAGGTTTTACTGATTATAATATAAACATAATGATAACTCTTCTCGATCTAGGCGAAATGAATGCTCATGAATTATCTAAGAAAACTGGAGTTCCATATTCGCGAATATATGAAGTACTAAATGAAATGACAAATAATCAAAAATTACTAACTAAAATTGATGGACGTCCCTCAACTTTTGTAGCTAATAATCCTAAAGAAATATTTAAATATATCAAACAGCAGAAAAATAATGAATTTGAAGACAATATGCAATTATCTCTTCCGTATTTGACCGATCTATATGGAGATCAAAATTTAGCTAAACAAATGTCATTTACAGTATTCGAAGGGGCAAAATCATGCAGAGATCATGTGAGAAATGTCTTAAACTTCACTGTAAAAAACTTATCATTTTCGTTAAAAGATATTGATGAAGTCTATAATGCAATCAAAGTAAATTTCGATTTCTTAAAGCGAATTGGCTGTAAGGTTCAAATAATTCTTGAGGAGCGATTTAGGGATTCAAAAATTTATGAAGAAGTAAAGAAAAACTGTGAAATAAGATTCGTCCCTATAATCAATGAAACTCTTTTAATTTCTGATGAAAAAACTGCGTTAATGGCAATAAAATCTAATTTTAATATATTAAAGCCATCAGAAATCTCCTATTCAATAATTTCTTCTTCAGACTTAATGTTTGTGACATTTGTATCAGAAATATTTAATAGAAATTGGAAAATTTCAAAAGAATAGAGTTATTTGTTAAAAGATATATAAAAAAAGATTTGGGTTTCCATTTTGCATGGAAAATCTCATATAAAAATCCAATGGTTTATATTTTATAATCATAGATAACCCTTTTTTCATGAATTTTACTTAAAATCTGCCACTTCCAAGAGAGGATTCTCGTTCTGAAATTTAATTGATTGGTGATTATTTGAAATTTTTCCTACTTCAAACCACCAAACATCCTTGTCATCCATAGCGCGGGTAAAATCATCAAATTTTGACGATTCGACAGCCATCAACATAGGTCCG
Organism: Promethearchaeum sp.; assembly: GCA_030611625.1. Classification (GTDB taxonomy): domain Archaea; phylum Asgardarchaeota; class Lokiarchaeia; order Sigyniarchaeales; family Promethearchaeaceae; genus Promethearchaeum. The sequence goes on from JAUWPK010000023.1 coordinate 10,983, forward strand.
GCAATTTCAGGTGAAAATCCCTCGCGTAAGTGATATCCAAAGTATTCTGCAAGCGAATCTGTAATAGGTATTATTGGAATCTTTGAGATATCTGCACCCAAATTCGAATCTTCAAGCATTTCTCTAAGATGTCCAGCAAAACCAAAACCCGTAATGTCGGTCATTGCATGGATCGAGCTGAAGAAATTTCCTTCATGAATTACTTTAACAACATTCCGATTTGAAGTTGTCATGCATTTTACTCCAATGTCAATAGATTTTTTAATATCATCCAAATGATACTCATCCAAAAGTGAGATATCGCTATTTATTACTCTATAAGCTGCCATGATCGGTTGAATCCCTAAAGGTTTGGTCAAAATTAGCCGATCTGACCGTTTGATTCCTCTCTTTTTAATGATTTCAGAATTTTTAATAATTGCTGATGCAGATCCACCGAACAATGGCCATGGATTATATATTGTATGTCCTCCATGCACATCTGTTTCAATATCTTTTAGAAAATCCCTCATTCCATTGATTATCTTTACTGGAAAATCTTTTGGGATATCTGTAGGAACTCCAATAAATGCTGAAAAATTTGATACATTGAATGCATTTAATGCAAAAAGATCGTTTGTAACATTACATGCAGCAATTTTTCCCATGATATAAGGGTCATCGTGGATTGCAGTAAATATATCAATATTTGAAATTAATTTTATTTTTTTATCAAGATCAATATCAATTATGGAGCAATCTTCTGCTTTAGACGGTAACCCAGCGGATGTTAAAATTTCTTTCAATTTTGTGGCAGGAATTTTACAAGATCATCCATGTAATGAGCATTTTTGCGTCAAAAGATATTTTCGCTGTTCACTCATAAACTCACCTCCGAAATTATTATTAAAAATTAACATATTTTAATCAATTAAAAGAATTTGGTTAATAAAATTAAAGGGAGAAAAAATTACAGTATGATTTCTCCTTGCTTAGAAAAACTTTTGATTTCACCAAATGGATTTTGATAACTCACGTTTAACAAAAATTTTTGCAATTCGTAATGTTTTTTGAGATCAACCTGATCTACAATTTTAGAAATTCGAAAAGACCATTTGATAACGCGTATTGCTTCAGGTTCGAATTCTCGGATAAAAATCTCAGTTGGATCACTCTCTTCTTTTTGATATTGTAAAAATTCAGGATAAATAAATATCATCCCAATATCGTTAATAAAAAATTTCGTTGGATTGTATATACGTAGAGAAAATATTAATTTGGAACCAACAATTTCAACCTTCCTGAAAAATGTAAGTATTCGTTCTTCCAAGGGTTTTTGGGGTTGAATTAAAAGATCATCCTCAATTTCTGCTACTATTGTTAGATTTTGAATTAAAGGAAACAATTTTTCTTTTAATTCTGTTGGAGTCAATGAAAGGATTTTTGATAAATGTTCAATTGAAATCGGGTTAATATATTTCATGTATTCTTTTATTTCTTCAGTAAAGATTGTCCTACCGATATCATTTTTAAAAATATGAATTTTCTCTAGAACATTATCTTTTACTTGAGACCAATTGTTAAGGTATTTCCTTATTTCATTGGCTGCTGTACCAGATGTATTTATTTTATCAATATTTTCATATATACTATTAATTTCTCTGTTATAATCTTCAATAGAACTATATAAATTACTTATCGTAAGTTGAACTAAATTACGCGCTTCATTAAATCTGCGAATTTGAACTTCCTTTCTAATTGGGTTAGTAATTTCATCAAATCTCTCTAAAACATCTCGTTGGCTCGAGATAGCCTGTATAATAATATTCTGCAAATTTGTGTTTAAAAATTCATAAGTAATTTTCTTCTTAAGTGGGGAAATTTCAGTTGGAATTTCTTCAAGTGTTTGTTGAAACACATTGAACTTTTGAAAAACATCCGCAAGGTATTGTTGTACTTCAATTTTTATATCAATCCAAGTAACTGTAATTTCTTTAAGAAATTCTTTAAATTCTAAGTTATTCAACCAAGTCTGACCGATATCGAACTCTAGTTTAAACAGTTTTTCTCGTATACTAGAAATATTTTCAAGAAATTCCTCTGTTTTTTTTATATCATTATCATCTATTTTTTTTTCTAGAAGAATTTCCATTTTTTTAATTGATTCGTATTCCGCTTTTACCACATCAATACGATCCTTTAATTCAAAAAGAAGTGTATCTAATTCTTTAATATAGCCAGCTCTTCCATCGCAAATTAAATTATATACTGATGATTTTACATCGGAAATGTTTTCAAGAATTTCTTCTTTAATATCAATGAAATCTTGAATAACCTCAACATTAAACCTTTTAAAATCTGATTCATGCAATATTTTCTCAAATTCATCTAATCTTTCTGTTATTAGATTCCCTTCTTCTTCTAAAAATATCTCAGATTGGATAAATTTCTTTTGATTAACATAAGATTCTCCCTTTTTTCGTAAATTCTGGGTCTGCTTTTGGAATAAGTCTAAATTAGAATAAAATTTTATTCTATGACTCTCAATTCCTTCAATTTCTTTATTAATATCATTAAAAATATTATTTATTTTAGCCAAAGAAGATTCAATTTCATCTAAAACATCTAAATCTTTTTCATTTTTTTGCCAATTTTTTAAATTTATTGCTGTCCAGACACAAATTGATTTAATATGCAATACGTAAGAAAGATCACCCAGTAGACTTATTATTCTCTTTCTTTGGCGCCAATCATCTGGATTTATACTTTGAAATATTTTGAAAATTTCTTCTTCGAAACCATCTGGTTTTTCCATATAAATTTTCAATAAACAATTGGTGATCAAATTCCTAACGGGAATCCTTTGAACAACCAATTGTCTAATCATTCGCGGACACATTTCTTTCATATTTTGAAGTGTGATATAAATTAAGGTTTCAGAGATACCTTGTCCAATATCGTCACTGAGATTATCAATGAATGGTTTAAAAAATTCTAGAAGAGCAGGACCATGATTCATACCAATTTTAACAAAAGAATCTATTGTTTTGGTTTGAATTATCATAATTTCATCGGAAAACATTAAAACTAAATTATGGAATAGCTTATAAATTTCGTCAAAGAAATAATCACCGATTTCTCCAATAATCCAAATTGTCTTTTCACGAATCATCCAATCTACGTCTTCTAATAAAGGAGATAAAAGATCATGAATTTTATTTGGATCTAAATGAAAACAAAGTGCTTTTAAAACTTCAGCAGATAAACCCCGAACTTCTTCATCAGGATCTCTAAGCAAGATTTTAACATTCTCTTTCAAGATTTCAATCATTTCATTTGGAGGATCTGATTCAGGAGTTATAATTGTTAAAACCATTTCTAACGCTCGCGCTCTTACTGTCCAAGAATCATCTTCAAGAGTACGACTAAAAGTAAAATATAATTCTGGATATTGCACAAAAGAATTTTTAAGAATACTCCCTACAAGTAAAACCGCAGCTTCTCTTACATTTTTATCTGGATCGAAAAGCTTTGCTTCAATTTTTTCAATTAATACATCAAATTGGAGTTCTGATTCTCTTACATTTTTTTCAAGATTGAATAGTTCTGAAGAAACAGAATAAAGTTTCTTTAATATTTGAAGCGATTCTTGTCGGATCCAATATTCAGAATGATCTAATAAAGTATTTATTCTTTCTAAAGATAAAATAACTGTTTGATCTGATTTATCACAGATATTATTTAAAATTCCTAGCAGTATTTCCAAAAGTTCTTTATTATCCTTAGAGAGTGCTTCAGAAATGTACGTATTGGTTAATTCTATTGCACCATCATACCTTTTATTTGCAATTAATTTATTAATTTCTTTAATTTGCTTTGGGATTTTTACTTTTTGCTTCGCCGTCTGTGATTCGACTCCGATTATTTAATTTCGAAATATCCTATGCTTTCTCTAGATAGAATAAATAGTTCAATCTTAAATTTTTGTTGTTCTGACTTAGAATGCCAAAATTTATCTCTTTTTTTAAAAATTCTATGGAAAGTAAGACATATATGGATCAACCGCGAAGTTTATAACGCCAACAACCCCCTCGAATTCGTGCGGAGACATCTGTCCCGTATAACTCTTTCCCATTATTTAGAAAGAGTCACAATTGATTCTGAAATCAAACGGAATGGTGTTGATTTATTAATCTATGCTTTATGTGAGAGCGGAATTAACTATCCAAGCCAAAATTGGAACGAAGATAAATCTCCGGGAGGATATGATATGGAAGATTGGGTTTACGCCCTCAACCTCGAGGAACAACTATTTATCCCCGAAAAAATCGACATCCTTCTCGAATTTTATGAAAAAAATCCGACAGAACTAGCTCTACAATACCGCTCGGATCCATAATCGCTCCCAAAGGATCAAATTCAGTGTCTTATCCACGAAGCAGACCATCACACTCTAAAAATCCTCGAAGATGATAAAAACTCTTCTTTCACACCAAACGATCCTGTTATTAACAAAATCTCCCAAAAATTCACCATAAAAACTAAAAATGGAAAAATTTTGTTATAGCCTATACATATCTTTTCAGTTTGTTCTTACATAGAATGCCAAAATTTATCTTTTTTTGATATTTTTCATAGTTAGTTATGGGAAAGAAGAAGAAAACATCAACAGAAGAAGAACTTTCAACAGATGATTTGGGAATTGTAAAGAAGAAGACTACTACTAAAAAAAAGACAACCAAGAAATCTTCTTCAAAAAAAACAACAAAAAAGAAAAAAACAACTAAGAAAACCACAAAAAAATCAACTTCTAAGAAAACTAAAAAGAAAATTACTAAAAAGAAAATAGGAAAAACTGATTTTATACAATCTTCTTGTAATGTTGGGTTAGTTGGCCATGTAGATCACGGAAAAACTACCCTTGTTAAAGGTCTTTCTGGAACTTGGACAGAAAAATATTCTGATGAAATAAATAGAGGTATAACCATAAAATTGGGTTATGCTGAAGCCGCAATAATGCAGTGCCCTAATTGTAATTTAATAATTTCTGAATCAGTAGCCAATAATTTACGTAAAAGTAAAAAAGATCAAAAAGGAATGTGTCCCGATTGTGGAACAAAGTTAAATTTTAAGAGAAGAATTTCTTTTGTTGATGCCCCTGGTCACGAAATATTAATGGCAACAATGTTG
>JAUWPK010000267.1 GCA_030611625.1 Promethearchaeum sp.
CTTATAAAATCATAAAATATTGAGTAAATACCTAAAGAGGTATGTCTGAAGTACGAGAATATTCATTAGATTAAGGTTAAAAAAAGTTTAATAGAAAAAATTAAAAAAGGTGGTCATCACCTAAAAGGTATAATAATCAAATTTTTATATGCCTTTTTAAATTTCAGATTGGGTTAGAAAAAAGAATGTGGGGATTTGACTGCTAATTTCCCCATAATTTAAAATTTCATAAAACACTACTTTAATTGGTTAATAAGGGTACTTTGAAGATATTGAAAATTGTGAGAAGATTGCGTGAGTAGAGAAGAAAAAATGAGCAGGAATTCCATATTGGACGAAATTAATCCATTTTTTGATCCAAAATCTGTAGTAATTATAGGTGCATCGCGAAACGAATATACATTTAACGGAATCCTCCTAAAAAATCTTTTAGAAGTTCAGTATAAAGGAAAAATATATATCGTGCATCCTTATACCGATATTGTAATGGGAATCCCATGTGTTAATAATCTGGAGAAACTCTTTAACAACGGTGCAAAACCAGAGCTGGCTATAATCCTAACTCAGAAAAATTTCTTGCAGACCCTTGAGTTATTGGGAAAAAAGGGAGTTAAATATATTTTGATAGAAACAGATTTCTCACAAAAAATAAGCAAGGATAAGCAAATCATATTAGATAATTCAATTAAGAAAATTATTTCCGAATATGATCTCAAGATTCTAGGACCAAGTATGATAGGTTTAATTGATTTTCAACATTTTTTTACTTCTTCAATAATTCCAACGCGATCTCATATAATTTTACCAAATCGTAAAGATAAACCTCAAAGTGGTGCAAGTTTCATGGCCCAAAGAGGTGGTCTTACAGGAGCTTGCGGTTGGTGGGCACCTGATCAAAAAATTCCATTCGCAAAAATAATTCATATAGGTAATGCAATTGATATACCAGAAGCTGAAATGCTTGAATATCTATTTGAAGACCCACACACGCAAATAATTTTACTTTACTTAAAAGAAATTCCCGAAGAATTTAATGCGGTTTTAGCCAAATATAAAAATAAAAAACCTATTCTCTATAAATATGTTGGAAAACCTTCTAAATCCGAACAAAAATTTAGAGAGTTGGGGGCAATCTCAGTAGAAAATTATATTGAATTATTTGAATTTGCCAAAGTTTTTCTTTGGGCCCCTCCACCATTATCAAATGCAGTGGGAATTATCGGTCCTTCATCTGGAGCTATCAGTCTCATTATATCCGAAATGCGAAAACAAAAAATTCATCTAGCGAATTTGAATGAAGAAAATAGGATTTCAATATTAGAAGATATTGGTGGTTCAACATGTGAACTAGGAAATCCAGTAGATTATTGGCCCCCAAAGGAATTCATTGGTACTCAGGTATGTCGAGTCTACCATAAAGCAAGTAATACTTTGTTGAAAGATCCTCAAGTTAGTGCACTATTCTTAGCATTGGAATTTTTTACTGAGATTGAATTTAATTTTTCAATTTTTGAAACGATTAAGGAAAAATATCCTAATAAGCCTATAATATGCGTTTTAATTCAAGCTGAAAGAGAGGGAGCAGCTAGAATTTTAGAAATTGGAACTAAACTGCAAATTCCAGTTTTTATAGATGAAATAGAGCGAGCTGTTCGCTCACTTAAATTTTTATTAGATTTTTATGAAATTAAGAATGGTAAAAAATAGATCTAAATTACTCGAATAAACTTTTTAGACCTGAGGGTATTTCTTTATTTCCAGGGGAATTAAATATTATGAATGGATTTTTTCTGCATTTTGTACATTTTTCTCCAATAATCAAATAGTATTCAAATTGTTCGTGTAAAATCGATTCGCAGGATTTAAAATCTTGAAACTTAATTGTTTCTCCGCATTCACATTTAATATTCTCATTTTCTTTAAAATTTGAGATGACATATTCAGGATTATCAACATCATGGAATTTTGATCCTCCCAATAAAGCTTCAACGAAAGCGTCTCTATCCTTAGGTATAAAAGTTTGTTTGTATTCTTTTAATAACCCTTCATCATTAAACACTGCACTATTTAAAACAATAAATTGATCGTTTTCATCATCTTCCGGAATTCCTGATTTTCCATAAGTACTGGAAACAGTACCTTGGTCCATTCCTTCAGGATTTGCAAAATGAACTAAAAATTGAGTTTCACCAAGTTTTGATACTTGTTCTCTTACAAAAACTAGGTTGGTATAATCTTTTGAATAAAGTAGAAATTGGATACCTTGGACTGAAATCTTATTACTTAACAAGCGATCTTGAGTATCATCAATAAGATCTTGGATAAATATTTTTATTTCCTCGATTGATTCTTTGTTCATTTCAATTATTTCTTGATTATGTTCATTCTTAAAAGCGGTCCATTTTTTCATCATGAGAGTTCTCAAAGAATTAGGTAATATACAAAATACTAAAACTATAGGGATCATCACCCAAGCCGAAGCCTCTGGCCATAAAGTAGATACCCCAACAAAAATAGCCATTGAAACTGCCATAATTACCATAGAAATTATCCCGATACTTTTTTGAACATGCCTCTTAACACCATTTTCCGCAGCTAATTTTTCAGCAGATTGAATCATATCGTTGCAATTCTTTTCAACATTTAGTTTTTCATATTCTTCTTGTAAGAATAGTCTGCCACCATCGAGATATTCTGATTCTTGACCTATTTCTCCGATTAGAGGTCTAACTATATCCGAATTGTATTTGTCCATCAATTTTTTTTGATATATCAAATCAAAAACGGAATTACTAACGTAATCAAGTATTTTAATCAATCCAACTTCTTTATCTAAAATATCTTTAAATTCTAATTTCTCTGGAGGAACAATTTCTTCTATTTTTGCTTCTAGTATTTCTTCACTATCATTATCTGGATTTCCATTAGAATCTTGAGGATCTTCGTCTACTTTTTTATCTGAAACCATATTACTAAATTGAATTTTTCAAAATTTTAAAATTTATCTCAATGAAAATATAATATTATTTATGGAATCCAAATATGATCGAATCTCATTTTCATTACCTGTAAGTCTTAGAGATGAGTTCGAATCTCTTCGCACACAACTTAATCTTTCACGTTCGGATGCAATTAGAAAGGCAATTCAAGAATTTATTTTACAAGAGTCCCAAAAAAGGGGTGAATTTCACAACAAACAAATATTAGGAACTATAACTTATATTGAAAAATCTCATATCCATGCACACCCCCCCAATCAAAAACATACTCATGAAAATAAGGATGAAAAATTAAATATAACGGTATCAGGAGATCATTCTCACGATGTCCAACATAGCCAATATTATGTTCCAAGGGAGATGTTGGAATTTATTAAAGCAAATGAAATTCAACACTCATTCATAGATGTAATAATATCAGCAATGCATATTCATGCTGGTGCGGAAAAATGTATGGAAATTATTGCAGTAAGGGGAAATTATGAAAGAATTCTTGATTTATACACTAAGTTACAAGCATTAACAACAATTAAAACAATTAATCTTGAGATATTGGAAGTTATGGAAGTTTTTTAATTAAATAAACAAATTATTTAATCAACCAATATTCTACGAGGTTAATTCAAATGAATATTCAACAATTAAAAGAAAAACATAACCTTCTAAAAGAATTTCACTATGATTTAGGTGATATTGATAAAGGTTATACAAATAGAACTTTATATGTAAACATCTCTGAAAATATAATCCAGAAAAAAGAAGTTACCCAATTCATGAAAGATAAATTCATCGGTGGAAAAGGCTTCGGATTATGGTATTTATGGAATGCCGTAACACCAAAAACAAAATGGAATGATCCTGAAAATGAAATTATTATTGGAACAGGACCCATTTGTGGTATTACTCAATACCCTGGATCCGGTAAATCACTTGTAGTTAGTTTATCCCCTTTGACAGACATTGTTATTGACAGCAATGTTGGAGGTTATTTCGGTCCATATTTGAAATTTAGCGGATGGGATGCATTGGAAATTCAAGGAAAAGCACAAAATGAAGTAATTATTTTCATTGATGGAACCACAGGACTAGTGCAAATTTTTGAAGCACCTCTTGAAGAAATTAATACACATATTTTAGCAGAACAATTAACCGAGATGTTTGCTTCAGACGAAAAAGACAAGAAGAACATCTCTGTGGTTAGTGCTGGTGCGGGTGCAGATAATACATTATTCGGAATGCTTAATTTCTCATTTTGGGATCCTAAAAGGAAAGTTTCTCGATTAAAACAAGCGGGACGGGGAGGAATTGGAACAGTTTTCCGTGATAAAAAAATCAAAGCGCTTGTTATAAAATCCCCGCCACTAAAAGGAGATGCAAATCACCCAGCAAATATGGAACTTATAAAAAATGCAGGTAAAAGACTTAATAAGGAAATATTTGAATTGGATTCCGCCCAATGTAGAATGAGACAGGTTGGAACAGCAAATATTATTGATGTAATGGACCAATATGATTTACTCCCAACACACAATTATAAATTCGGAAGTCATCCAGATGCAAAGAAAATTTATTGTGATATTTTTGGAGAAAAATATTGGGATGTTGGAAAAGCTGATGGATGCTGGGTTGGATGTTCAATGTCTTGTTCTAGAGTAACAAAACCATTCATATTGAAGACAGGCCCATATGAAGGTGAAGAAGTTGTAGTTGAAGGCCCAGAATATGAAACAGCAGCAGGATTAGGAGGTAATATGGGTTGTTTCGATCCTGAATTCATCATTGAAGGAAATTTCTATTGTGATACATATGGTATTGATACCATTTCATTTTCAACGGCAACAGCTTTCGTTATGGAATGTTATGAGAATGGAATTATAAATAAAGAAATTACTGGAGGATTAGAGTTAAATTTCGGAAATACTGAAGCGGCAATGAAATTATTACATCAGATGGGAAAAGGTGAAGGTTTCGGTAAAATAGTGGGTTTGGGTATTAAAAAAATGAAGCAAATCTTTATTGAGAAATATGGTGCGGATCCGAAATTTTTACAAGATATTGGAATGGAGCAAAAAGGATTGGAATATTCAGAATATGGAACAAAAGAATCTTTGGCTCAACAAGGTGGATACGGTATGACAAATAAAGGTCCACAACATGATGAAGCTTGGTTGATTTTTATGGATATGGTTAACAATCAAATCCCAACATTTGAAGATAAAGCTGAAGCATTACATTACTTCCCAATGTTT
>JAUWPK010000071.1 GCA_030611625.1 Promethearchaeum sp.
TCTGAATCGCAAGCAAATATCACGTAAATCAATTAAAGAAAAGATTAAGAAAAAAGAGGCGAAGATGAACAAGTAATCTTTCAAAATTTTGATGATCTATTATGTGATTTTTGTCGACTTAGATGAACTTGTCAGATCATGATTTTTTTCCTTTAATTTTAACATAGTATAAAAAAATTAAAAAAATCTACTCTTTTTCCTGTCTTAAACCTAAATATAGTAAAATTGCAGCAGAAAATATAAAAATACCTAATATTAAATTAATGAAACGTCCTGTTGGGTCGTTAAGCCAATTAAATACAAAACTTCCAACTATAACAATATCCATTAAAATCATTCCGATTAGAGTTTTGATGTATTTCTTCCCATATACACTATCTTTACCAAATTCTTTATACTGTTTAACTGTGATAAAAATCAACCAAATTATTAACGTTTGGGAAATGATTAATCCATACAAAAAGAAAGCAGTCGTCCAGACCGGAACACCTAAATCTAAATCAACTGTATCCCGAGTTTTATATCCTTCTATCCCTAAACCCGAATCATAATCAAAAACAACTCCATTTGGGATAAAGAATAATATTGATAATAATGCAGCATAAATAGCAAATATTATTAGCTGTTTCCGTAACGGAAAGCTAACTTGTGATTTGCTAACCAATTCCACAAAGAAATATATATTAATTAATCCCAAACACGATAATACGATAGTTATTTTATTTCCAATTAAGTTAAATTCATAAGTATCGATAGTTCTGTATAAAATGTTTGTCAATATTCCCAAAGCAGGAATAATGAAAACTAAGGCCAAAGTAATGGATATCCGATTGCGATTTCTTATTAATGCTTTAATAGCGAAGTAAGAAAACATTATAAAAATCAAGCCGTATATCAAATAGACTTGTAATACTACAGTAGAGACCATGTTATATATCTCAACATATAAACTTAAAAAAAAATCGCAAAAAACATGGAATTATAATTTCTTCCAAAAGGATGATATATCTTCTGGATCAATATCCCACGATCGATCTGGCAGATCTATAAGATTTTCTTCTTGCATAAACGCTGGTAAATAATCAGTTGCACCCAAACCAGCATTTAAATTAAAGTCACGTTCAATTTTCAACCATTTCTGACCCATTTCTACTAAATCATCTGTCTTTAAACTCCAGCCATATCGAGCATTTAACATCTTAGCTAATTTCGGCATATTTTCAATATGTGGGCCGATAAAATAACATTGTCCCATGGAATCAAGAATCATTGTAAAAATCTGCAATCTCTTTGATAATTCTACCTTATTCTTAGGTGTATGAAGTTTTCCATAATCAAGATCTGAATCAGGGGTTCGATTAATAATCGCAGCTCCAGCAGTATGGTCTGCACCCATCGGACTTGTTAAATATGTTGCCCCCATTCCTTTAAATGTACGAGGTTCATAACCAGGCAGTCCTTGACCTTTAACTTGTGCGACTCGTGATATGTTTAAGGCAGATCCTACTTGAACAGCACCATTTCCAAGAATTAAAGCATTTTTATCATCGTTTTTTATTTCTTTAAGTAAAGCAATACAACCATCTGCATCACCCCATTTAATAATTCCGGCCTCCATAAAAACAGCAAGCGCGTTACCAACTTCAATTGTATCCAGACCAAAATCATCGCAAATATGATCAATATTTGCCAGTTTTTCGAGATCGCTTATGAGTAAATTTGATCCATTGAGAGCAATGGTCTCATATTCTAAACTCGATGTAATATGCTTTCCATTTTTATCAAATACAATATTTGAACAACGAATCATACATCCGGGGCTACACGAAACGCTAAATTTTCCATTATTTTGTAATAGATATTGATGTAAAGCTTCTCCCGAGATTTTATCTGCATCTTTAAAAGATCCACTACGAAAATTCTGAGTTGGCAGACCATGTACACTATCCATTGTCATCAATCCCATTAATGTTCCAAATTTGGAGAACCCTTTTTTTGTTTCTTGAAGGTTTTTTCCCCATTTTAAAGCAACTTGTTTAAAAGATTTTTTATCATGATATCTAATTTGGTTAATTTTTGGTGCAGTAATAATTACTGCTTTTAACTTTTTTGAACCCATAACAGCACCCAAACCACCTCTTCCTGCATGTCGTGAAGGATATCCTTCAAGATCCATAGATGCAATTGAGGCTGCTTTCAATTGTTTTTCTCCTGCAACTCCAATGCTAAAGATGCCAATATTACTTCCAAATTTCTTAGAAAGTTTAATATCTAGTTCATAATTATTCATTCCAACATAAGGGTCGGCATCTACAAATTCAATTTTTCCATCTTGGATTTTTAATATTTGCCAATTAGAAGCTTTTCCCTCAAAAATTAATGCTTTTATACCGGTTCTACATAAAAGAGTAGGCGCTAATCCTCCAACATTAGCTTCCTTTATCCCTTTAGTAAGTGGGCTTTTACTTCCGATTGAAAACCTACCTGAGTTTGGGGCAAATGTCCCTCCCAACAAACCCGAAGCAAATATCAATTTATTATCCTTTGATAATGGGTCTACTTTTGGATCTATTTCATCTAACAAAATTTTCGCAGATAATGCGCGTCCACCATAGAATTCATACGAATGCCCTTTTTCAACGAGTTCTATTTGAATTCCTTTAGTTTCTAAATTAATTCGAACTATTTTAGTCATAAAAATAAATTCTTTTTGGGAACTTATAACTTTAATAAGAAATTCAATATTGATTTTTTTATAATGTATATCAAAATACTTAATGATTGATTTTTTGATCAGATTCGTTGATTTTTTTCATTTCTTGCTTAATTTTAGCCATATTCTTCAAATAAATTACATTCTTTATATTTTTAAAATGTTCATCTCCACTCACTAATTTTGCTCCATGATTTAAGGATGTTTGATAAATAATCGCATCAGCAAGTCCAACTTTTTGTTCTCCTGAGAGTTGTTTTTTTCGGAGTTTTAATTTTTGTTGACCACTTTGAAAAGCCAGCATTTCACTAAGAGGTATAATCTGGGTTGAATTCTTAATAAATTTATATAGAAGCCCCCAATCTTTTAATTTGTTTTCTCTGTGAAATTTATCTGATAATTCAGCAATGACAATTGACGGAGTAAAACATTCCGCTTTGTTTAACAAAAATTCCACAAATTCACCCATAATTGAACCTATTGCATACTCAACCCAAGCATAAGAATCCAGAACATATTTATATTTCATGATCCTTGTCCTCTGTATCCCGTGTGAATGAAGAAGTTTTTTGCTTCATAAAACCAAGGAGACTTTTAGGTAAGTTTAACTCATTTTGAATCAGTGCTTCTATAACTTCATCATAACTGTTTGCTTTTCTTTCATCCTTTAATTTTTTTAATTTGTTAAGAGTTTTTTTTTTTATCTGGATTGTAGTTGGCATATATAAATTATAGTGTTATAGATATATAAAAATTAATAGAATTTAATTATAATAACAAATTTCCAATATTTGAAGGGTATGGAACGCATCAAAATCCAAAATATAGATAAAAGATTCTTAAGAAACGTACCATCTTGGGAAAATGCACCTGTTCCAATTTGTATGGGCGGAGATTATCGTGCACTAGCATTTTGTTGTAAACCAGGATCTTCACTGACATTTGGTTACAAATGCCTTAGAGATACAAAACTCAAAGAAATAGGGATGAGTTCTAATGAATTTATTATCATAAAGGAAAAATTCTCAGAAAAACACAATTGGTTTGATGATGAATGTTGTTTTGATTCATTATCTTATTGTTGTATGCGAAGAAGTGGATGTAATAGAAGAGATTCTGCCCTCAAACGAAGATATCCCGAAAAATCTAAAGAAGAAGCTATGACGGAATATTTTCGCTTGAAGAAGGAGCTGGCGAGTATAATATTAGAAAATTCCCAGAATCTTTTATCGGATGAATAAAAAATCTAAATTAAATTATTCTATATCAATTTTCTTCTTTGATGGCTTTTGATCAATTTTTTCAAGTTTAACTTCCAAAATTCCATTCATATATCTCGCTTTTGCCACATCGGGATTTATTTCAGCAGGGAGAGCGATAATTTTATGGTATTTCCTTTGTCGATGCCCTTTTTCGGAGGCTTCAGCTAATATTTCAAGCTCGTTAGGAGATGCTTTTAGCTCAATTTGAGATTTGGTGACACCCGGAACTTCACAAACAACTACGATTTTACCATCTTCTTCATAAATGTCAACCATAGGATCCCTTTCATTTTTGAATTCTTTCGAATCTTTTTTTTTGGGTTGAGTACTGCCGAAGCTGTCCATAATCGGTTTTCCATCTGGAGAAATTCGCATATTCATACCAAAAACATAGGGACTCCCAGAAGCCATAGGATTGTTCTTCATCATATCTTGAAGTTCTTTAGGATCCATATTCTTCATCATTTCTGGATCTATATTCATTTTTTTCAAGATTTCATAGAACATTTTCTGGAAATTTTCATTATTTGCATCAAAATTCGGAGGTATTACTCCAGGAAACTGGTTCTCAAAAATCCTTCGCATTTGATCGTTTACTATTTTAAAAAAATTATCTCCAAAAGGATTATCTTCACCTTCAGAGGATTTTTTCTTATTATTATCACCCATTACAATTATAATATACTCATTTAACATTTAAAATCTCTATTAATAGTAATTTCAATATTCTCGGAATATCAATCAGTGTTTTCTATACGAGTTTTTAAAAGATATCAATCTTATTAATAACTTATATATATACTTAAGAAAAAACTATAACACGGAGATAAATTAAAAATGGTATTTCAACAAATGTCAGACGATGAAAAAGACCTGTACCTTGATGTTCTTCGAGAAGGCACAACGCCATTCGATCGATTTGTAGCGCGAGGAAGCATGCAGGATGTCGTAGATATACCCGGACCTCGCAGCAAGATAGACAGATTTATGTTTAGAGCAATATCTCAAACTCTCTCAGATCATTCTACGAGGCTTATTCCAATAATAGGATCAGCCGGATCTGGAAAAACCCATGCTTATTGGGCTTATAAAAACATGGAACGGAAGATGCAAATTGCTGAAACCGATACGGTTGAAGAAGAAGAATTACCGAGTAATCTTCCATCAGATTGGACAATTGTCTATGTTCCAAGCCCACCAGCAGCTTCCCGAATTCTATTTCATGTTTATACGTGTCTTTTAGATGAATTGAGTTCTTCCATAATTAAAGTTGTTGCTGAGAAATTAGTGGATCAATGGGGTGGCTTAAAGAAGAAGAAATTGGGATTGTTTGGAGGCCAAGATTTAGAAGTAACAATATCAAACGGAATTAGAGAATACCCCGGAATCTTTTCGGATTGCGTTAAATGCCTTTGTATTTACACTATGGACAAAGAGCGTAGTGCCTTAGCAGAAAGATGGTTATTGGGAGAAACAATGGATTTAGACGAATTAACTTCCCTTGGAATTTCCAGTGTTATTGAAGCCGATGATATTTGCCTTGCTATGATAAAACTCATTTGTGAAAATGCTGGAAAGACAGTTATCTTATATTTTGATGAAATTGAGAGCCCTTACAGAATGCACGGTCCTGAAGCGGAAACAAAATTCTTAGAAGTACTAAAAAGATTGTATAATGAAATTCAAAACGTTGTGATAGTAATTGCAGTGTTAAAAGAAATTTGGCCAAGAATTTTAGAGACAACCGATCAAGCAATGAGATCTCGTATGGAACAAGAAAGAGAGCTTGAATACTTTAAATTCGATGATCTACTACTTTATTTTGCCAAATCAATGGAATATTTCTGGTCTCAAAATAACCTTAATCCGCCAATATATCCACTTTTTCCTCTAAATGAAGAAATTTTGAAAGCAATTTACGCTAAAACGGATGGAAATCAGCGAAGCATCATTAAACTTATAAGAATTTTTGTTGATAAACTAGTCTATGATGAGATGCCTTTAGAAGAAGTCATTAAAGAAGCAGTACCAGTTAGTGTTAAGGGTTCAGCTAAAGCAACCGTGAAACCAACTGCGCCTGCAGTATCTGATATATCTATTTTGGATAAAATTGAAGAAATGATGGCTGATGAGGATTACACAATTGAAGCTAATCCAGCAAGTGTAGCGGGGGCTGCTTTAAAATCTATAAAAGTTTTAGGAGAAAAATATCATAAGGATATTAAAATTAATCTTGATTTTAAATTCTTAGTGGGTAAACGTTCTTACTCCTTAGCGGGGATGATAGATTACAATGGAAATAAATACGGTTTAGAAGTTCCTTCAGTTAAAACATTCGATAAAAGTGGAGGTGTTGCAGCATTTTACGCTACTAAACGTCTTGTGGATGCAATAACTACGAAACAAATAAATTATGGGATTCTAATCGTACCTGTAGGGACTGGAGGAAATAAATATAAATCATTATTAGAACAAAACGAAGGAATTATGTTTAAATTTGAACTCAATGATGATAGTGCCAAATTTTTAATCCAACAAGCGATCAAAATGCCTTCGCAAATAGGATTAGAAATGTCCCAAGTGTTATTTGGTGATCTTCCAGATTATATTCCACCAATTCCACCTTCAGAAGCTCCACAAGAACCTGAAGAGAGCACGAATGGGGAAGGGCAGGAAAAACAAACTGAATAGAATTAGACCCATATTTTAATAAACTTCTTTTTTTCATATTTTATTACTAAGGAATTCTTTAAGTCTCTAATTAAAGGAAAAGATTCATGTGAATATTGAACTAAACGGGAAATGGTTCTTCTTTATAGATGAATTGGATAAAGGAATTAGAAATGAATGGTATTCTCCTAAATGGTTTGAAAGTAATAAAAAAAAGGGAGAAATAATACTTGTGCCATCCAATTTTAACACTATGAAAGGTTTAGACAAATATAATGGTGTAGTTTGGTACTTCTTAGAGCTCCCAAATATTCCTTATCGACCAATGTCTCATGAATATTCAATAGAATTTGATGGATCTAATTATAATACAGAAGTATGGATTAATGGGTTTAAATTAGGTAATCATGAAGGAGGAAGCATACCATTTCGGTTTGATTTTTCACCAAGAATATTGTCTTTAAGAACTACAAACTATTTATCTGTTAGGATTAATAATTCTCTTCAAAAGAATGGTTTACCATCAAATCGATACGAATTATTTAATTGGGGAGGAATATTTCGTGATGTTAGAATAATATTATTGGAAAAAACGCGAGTTTATAAAATCAAAGTCAACACTGAATTTCAAAATAAAAAATTAAATTCTGCTCTCATTAAATTAGAATATTCAATTAAAAATCCACAAGAATATCTTGATAGATGTTATTTAGAGCAGATTGAACCTGAAATTGAATATGAAATTTATTATTTAGGTCAGTATTTTGCAGGAATACCACGATTTAATAAAGCATTAATACAAACTGGAGCACAATATATAAATCCAGAACCTTCACCACCTCTTAGCCATATTTCTCATGAATTTTCAGAAATTGAAAATTATTTTGCAGATAATTCTGAAATTCAACAAAATTCAGAGGACATCATTGATTCAGAACCGATTTTTACTCAATATTCTATGGAACAAAAAATAAATCTTGAAAATATTGAAAAAAAATCAGGATTAAATCAATGTGAAGATAGCGTTAAAGAATACAATATTTTGACCAAACATCAGCGAAAAATTGTAGATCTTAACAATCTTTTTACAATCACAATTCAAAATCCTTCTTTATGGAGTCCAGAGTCTCCCGATCTATATGAAATAACTTTACGATTAAATGGCATTGATGAGGATAAGCAAATTCGATTTGGATTTCGGAAAATAAACATAAAGTCAAGCCATATTTATCTAAATAATCACCCAATTTGCTTAAAAGGTATTTCCTTAAGAGAAGAATTAATTTCAGATGGACAAAATATTTCTATTGCAGATAGAAGAAAAAATATAATCGATATTAAAACGATGGGTTTCAATGCGATAAGGACAATCATCCCGCATGATGAAACACTTCTTAATATTGCAGATGAAGAAGGCTTACTAATTTATGAAGATATTCCATTATATACATTTTCAAATTTTAAAAGCCAGAAAACTATTTTACTTGCTTCAAATTATATAAACAAGCTTATAAAACGCGATTATAACCATCCTTCAGTAATTATTTGGTCTATCGGAAGCGATCTTCCCGTAGAACGTTTAGAATGTAGGAGATTATTGAAACGTTTAGTAAATTTAGCAAAAAAAATCGATTCTACACGACTTGTTACTTATGAAACAAATCGTTATTTAATTGATCCATTAAGAAAAAGAACAAATTGCGACATTAGTTGCGTTTCTCTCTCTTTAGGAAAAAATTATAAATTTCTTTCAATTTTCAATTTCATTTTAGATATGATCTACTACAGTAATCGTAATTTCCCTCTTATAATTTCAAAATTTGGAGTCGAATCTAAGAAAGGAACAAAAAGATCTAAAAATCTTTATTCGGAAACCTACCAAATGTTAATTATTTCATATATTGTACGAGTTTTAAATGCAAAACCATATATTTCAGGTTGGTTTCTTCACACTTATCGAGATTTTCGATCTCCTAATAAAATGAATAAATACCAACAAGGATTTGATAGAAATGGTCTTATTGAAGAGAGAAAGAATAAAGATGATAAGAAAGTATTAGGTCGATTAATGAATCAGACAATTGATGTAAAAGATAATTCAAATCGGTTTTCTTTAGTATTAGCGCATTTTTTTTCCTATTTACTTAAACCTTATGAAATATTTACATCATTATTTAAATATTTTCGAAAGAAATATCTAATTAAACAAACATCATTAAAATATTATTTAAATTATAGGGAAAATTAATAAGAAAAAGTTTTATATACTGAAAGGATTTTAAAAATTGGACTAAGTGAAAACTAGAATGTCTATAAACGACAAATTTAATGAATTAATTTCGAATCTTTTAAACTCGTTGGAAGAAATTCAAGCCACAGCAATTGTTGATAGAAATGGATTAATAATATTCAGCAAAATTAGGAGTATGGGTAAAGTAGATGATGAGATTGGGACTGTAACCGCAGTATTCGATTCTTTTATTGAAAGAATTAAGAAGGACTTCGGAACAGCTACAAATTTTGTAAATATTACCTTAGTTGATGATAAGAAGTTCTTATTTGCCACAGCAGGTCATGAAGCAATCCTAACTGTTATTGCCGATAAATCTATAAGTGATAATAGCCTTAAAGTTTTCGGTAGCCATGTTGCAAATAAAATAAAATTAATCCTCGATGGAGAAGAACTGATTAAATTGGACATACCTCTAATTGTCCCTATTTTATCCAAAATGCGTGAAGGAAAATTACCAGAAGGCAATTTTTCTGTAAAAATTATTGTTTTAGGCGCTCCAGGGGTTGGAAAAACGTCCTTAATTCGTAGATTTGTCGATAATAAATTTGCGGAAAGCTATGTGAGTACTATTGGTGTAGATATTTCTCGGAAGGAAGTAAAAATTAATGAAGATTGTATTGTAAATGAATCTTTATGGGATATCGGTGGACAAGCTCAGGAAATGTCCCCACATCGTAAAAGATTTTATTTTGGAGCCAATTTTGCATTTTTGGTTTTCGATATTACCAGGAAAAGTACTTTTGAAAAAATTAAAAATTGGGAAAATGATCTGGAAACCAGTATTAATAGACAGGTTTCAGTTATACTTATTGCGAATAAAACTGATTTAGAAAATTCTGAAGTTACATTAGAAGAAATTAAGAAAAAAGCTTCAAGTTTAAACTGCCCCTATCTATTATGCTCAGCTAGGTCTGGTAGTAATGTGAATGACGCTTTTCGGTATGCCGCTTTCAAGTTCTTAGAACAATATTAATTGATTAAGTTTATTTATTGAGCGAGATAGAAATTCTAATGGATATTTTTATAGATTACGAAACAATATGTATAGAATGTCAAGCCAAGGGATATTTCTTTGGTTATGGAATGAAGACAATCGAATACAAAGAATTAAAAATCCTGGATTCACCTCAACCTCACTTAAATGGCGCTTGTGTATTTTTTGAATACGAGAATAAACCCGTTCTTCTTAAGAGCACCGAAAATTCTCATCATTCTGAATCAGGTATTAAAGATTCCAATTTTATGATGATGAATGCAAGAACAAGCAAAAATAATTTAGTATCAAGATTTACTTATTCTTTTTCATTTCCTAAAAGCACAAAGGAAGAAAAGATAATTCCACAAATTATTGAATATATTGATATCTATAAATTTAAAAATAAACCATATTTCTTCCTATTTTATACATTTAAGAATTTAACATCTAAAACAATTAAGAATTTCAATTTCTATCAATTTTATGATTTTGATATTTATGGTCAAGAATCATATTTAACCGATATAGCCAAATATGATTCTAAATCGGGTTTTATATACCAATATGATAACGATAAAGGATTAGAAAAGAGTCTATTTGCAGGAATAGGCTCAAGTTTCGAAAATAAACCTAATAGATATGAATGTAATATTCCCCAAGATATTTTTATTTTTAATAATAATCAAATTTCACTAAGGAATTATGCAGAGAAAGGTCCTTCTGATTGCGCAGTAGCTTTACAATGGATTAAACCTATTTTCAAGCAAAAAGATTTAATAACTTTTCCTGTAATTTTAATTGCGGGTTTAGGAAAGGAACATTTCTTTGAAAACATTAAAGATGCACGAAAAGACTTGAAAATACACCAAAAATCTGTAATAAGAGCGGTAGAGAATGTGTCACGTCAAAAAATAGATCCAAAACTGGAAAAATTAAGTTTTTCCCAAAGAAAATGGTGTAAATAAAATTATTAACGAGATAAAATTAAAAAACAACCAAAAAGTAATCAAAATATGGAAGAAATAGATGAATTTGAAAATAAATTACTATTATTTGGTCTAAATCAAATTAAAAGCAAAATTATTTATTTTCTTCAAGAAGAGAAATCTGCTATTGAAATTAGTAGAAATATTGGCAGATTTCCTATTCTCAATTTCTTCAGGATATTAAAAGAATTAAAATACTTAGAAGATGAAGGATGGATTAGAAGCAGAGGAATTTCTTATATTAAATATTATTCAGTTATTGATAAGAAAACCTTTCAAAATAAATTAGACTCAATAATTTCCTATTCAAGTGAAATTCTCCAGAAACAAAAAGATTCCCACTATTCTTTATTGGATATTGTAAAAAAATTTGAAAAACATGATAAAGAAAATAAAAAAGATGTTGAGCTATTCAAAGATTTTAAAATTCCAGATCGTTCTCCTGATTTTATTAAAAATTTTCTAAAAAAAATCTCTAAAATCAATACATTAACCCCTTTCAAATCAGAAATTAATATAGTAGTCATGTTAAAAACAAAAGACATTG
>JAUWPK010000091.1 GCA_030611625.1 Promethearchaeum sp.
TACTGAAATGATGATTCTAGATAAGCCATATGTTTCAAAATTTTTAGAAGATTCTTTAATTGAAAGCCAAATCCCGGTTTTAAAAAATAAAGCTCTTGAAGAATTAAATATCAGCTCTAAAATATTAACTATCGATGAGGATGAGTTTATAAAGCGAGTTAAGCATTCTCACATACCTCTGATATTTAGTAACTCGGAAAATTCAATAAATTGGATCAAGCAAAATTTGAGCTTTACAGATCTTCCTCAAAAAATATCCATCTTCAAAGATAAAGTTGAATTCAGAAAAATTATGCAACCGTTTTATCCGAATTATTTCTTTCAAGAAGTTAAATTCAGTGAATTAGAAAAAATTGATGTTTCAAAAATACATCTTCCTTTTATCATTAAACCATCCATAGGATTCTTCAGCTTAGGCGTTTATCTAGTTAAAAATTTGGAAGAATGGCCTAAAACTATAAAAAATATTCAACGAGATATGAATAATATAAATAATATTTTTCCGATCGAAGTTATAGATTCATCAAGATTTATCATCGAAGAAAATATTGAAGGAGAAGAATTTGCTGTTGATGTTTATTTCAATTCTCATGGAAATCCTGTGATATTGAATATTTTAAAGCATTATTTCGCCTCTCCAGAAGATACCAGTGATCGATTATATGTTACATCCAAAAAAATCATCGAAGAATCCAGGGAAATATTTCTTGAAACCCTAGAAAAAATTAGTCTGGCTACCCAAATAAAGAATTTTCCAATGCATATTGAATTTCGCGTTGATCAAAATAAAGAAATTGGTATTATTGAAGCTAATCCAATGAGATTCGCTGGATTGTGCGTAACAGATTTGGCATATTTTGCTTGGGGGACGAATAATTATAAAATGTTCTTCGAGCAAAAAGCACCCGATTGGAATCAAATCCTTCAAGGTAAAGAAGGAAAAATATATGCAATGGTGGTCGGTAATTTACCTGCAGATATAAATTTGCGAGATATAAAATCAATTGATTATAATAAGTTTGCTAAAAAATTTAGTAAGCCTTTAGACATCCGAAAAATTAATTATCAAGAATTTCCGCTATTTGCTATTGCTTTTGCTGAATTTAGTGAGACGAATATTAATGAAATGGTGAAATTATTAAAAGATGATTTTAGGGACGTTATCTATCTTAATTATTAGTAAATAATAATTTCCTCTAAATTAACCAAACTCTTCAAAATCTGTCCTAATTTAGTTTAATTTATACATACACAATATAACATTTAAATACTAAAAGGTGTAATAATAGTATGCATTGAAATTTCCCTAGTTTAAGAATTTTCAATGCAATAAAAATAAGGGAATGAAAAAAAAAATGATATTAGATGGAATTTTGTTAATAGAAAATGAACCACTTACAGATTTAGAAGATTTACTTGGTCCATTATTTATAATATGGGTAGTTGCAATGGTCGTTTTTATAATAATTGATATTGTATTAATGGTTTGGGTTTATAAAGATGCAGAAGCACGCGGTATGGGTGGTGCCCTCTGGCTTATTATAGTTCTCTGCACAAGCTGGATTGGGTGTTTAATATTTTTAATCGTAAGAGGAAATCACCCGAAGTAGTGGAAACTTTTTTATATCTTGATTCAAACTACATAGAGAATTCAGAAAAAAACGGAACTTCTGTTCTCTTTTTTATTTTATTTTATCTTATCTATCAATCCAATTTAATTTACATTGTGAATAAATATGAATTTGTCTATAAAAAATGAAAAAAAGACGGGCTTTTTGCATAAAATCAAGAAATATAAATACTACATCTTTGCACACCACCCCAAGTGTGAGAATTTTAATAATGACACCTTCCGTATTAGATCTACCGAATTCTGTATTGGATGTTTTATCGGGTATCCTTCCGCATTAATTGGTATCTTTATTGGATATTATGCTTTTTTTTTGCCAAAATTAAATCCATATATTTTAATTGCAGCTCAATTCTTAATGATCAGCACAATATTCCTTAGTTTTACCTCATTAACTGAGAAAAAAGTAGTTAAAATATTCCAGAAGCTCTTTGTCGGTTTAGGTAGCGGAATTTTTATTGGAACTACTTATTTTTTATTTCCGGGAGGGCAAACAACCAAAATTATTGTAACAGTTTTTATTATCCTCTTTTTAAATGCCCCAATTCAAGTTCTACACTATAGAAATATGAATAAAATATGCGACGGTTGTGAGTACCAACCAATATGGAATCAATGTCCTGGTCTTGAATTAGATTTGTAAGTAAAATTCAAAAATTACAGAGCAATTTCTGCAAGTTGTCCCTTTATATTTACCATATCATTCTTAGAACATATTTATAGTGAAATTGGCAAAAAATATTCATTAACCCCTCTTAATAATTCTAAATTTTTGAATATAATAAAAAAAATGCCTACTTAGAAAAAGATCATATCAAAACTCCCCCATTTTTTTTCTTGCTCGTTTATATTTAGAAAAACAACGATAAATTTGAGTATATTATCAACATTTTCTTCTTGGAAATTGTTTGAAAATTAATATCTATGATGAAATTTCTAATTATAACCTTTCACACAATAAATATTTAAATTTCATCATTTTTGGTGTTAAATGTGTATGTAAAATAATTTAACTTGCTATTTTGATCTATGATCTTAAAAAAAATAACTGATTTTTTTCATATGGGGCGAAATCTCAAGAGATGGTCAATTTAGTTTTTGTCGGAAATTTTTAAACCCGATTCATTCCGATCGTAAAAAATAGCCAAGATTTAAATATCCAACCAACCATAAATTAATTAGTAGTATTCCTTCATTAATCAAAAATTCTTACTAAAAGTATTATCGTTGGAATACCACAAAAGCGGAGAATTTTAAAATGAAAGTATTTGCATGGAGCCCAATTAGGGAACTTATGAAAAAATCGGGAGCAGAAATGGTATCCCGAGATGCAGTTGATGAATTGATCGTTTGTTTAGAAAAATTTGCTAAAGAACTCACAAATAAAGCACTTGAAATGAGTCGTCATTCTGGTAGAAAGAAATTAACAAAAGCTGACATGGTTATGGCAGTTTCTTTACTTTAATTCATTAGAATGAACGAGATTTTGAATCCTTTCGGATTGTAAGTCTTTTTTTTTCCTTTATTTATTTATTCACATTACTTTATTTAAGCAGGCAATTTGAAAAATTAAATTAATTGATTAAATGAAGTTAATAAAAGTCAATATGGGAATGCATTAGAACTTCATTTCTTTTTTTCTATATGGAAACTTACAGTTAGAGACGAAAGCTTATCATTAACCATGACTGGGAGTATAAATTTATCTCCTTCTTTTAATTGGGTGCCATTTGAGTCCACAAATTTATTATTGAAATACGTCTTTTTAAGATTGAAGCGGTCTTTCAAGAAGTATTTTTGGGGTTCAGTTTGTTCAATAATACAGTGTTCTGTGGCCTCTTTATTGTCTAGATCTCGCATTATGATTGGAGAAAAAAACTCCGTAGGAATTTGGATGGTTAATTTTTCAATTTCGAAATCCTGTCTTCCAAGCATTTCAATTGAATTTTTAAAAGGTAATTGCATTGTTAATTGAATTTGTTCAATTTCTAAAGTCGCTGGAGTCAATTTGGGGGTTATTTCCTTCTTGACAGAAACAGAAACTGTTTTTTTTTGTGAAGCAGTTTTTTTTGAAGTTTTCTTTGAAGTTTTTTTTGAAATTTTCTTTTCTACTTTTTTAGCGGTTTTTTTTGGCGTTGAAACTTTTTTCGGCTTTGGCTTTATTGGTTTATGTTCTACGGCTTTTTCTGCATCCTTTTTTTCTTTAATTTTTACTTGTGGTTTGGTATGTGTTTCTATAGGTTCCTTTTTTTGTTTTTTTACTATTTCTGGTTTTTTTTGAACATTGTGTTTTTTCTTTTGCTTTTTATGATGTATTTTTTTAAGATTGCGTAAAATTGGACTTGAAAGTGGATCAAACGCGCCTGCATGGACCGAGTCCAACATTTTTTTTATAGGGGCTGGAGCGTATCCACCAATTGAATACTTACTACTTGTATTTTTATAAGAATCGATTTTTCCATCTTTATATGTTTCCCCCTTCATAGAAGAGATGTCACTTTCAACTTTTTGAAGTATCTTTGTTGCTTCATTTTTGACTTCTTCTTTGAGATTAGGTTCTTTTAAAGTATCAGTACAAATGTCTTTAATGATTTGAAGCAATACTTTATTTTTTTGAGGCGAATCGTCTTTTAGATCTACTTTATTTTGAATTTTGCTTATTTTTTCTTGAAATTCGTTTAAAGTGGTCATCAAAATATAAATAAATACTATTAAGATTTAATTTTTTTCAATACCCTAGCTGCTTTAAATATTAGAAGAGTTAAAACGATATCATGGAAAGAATCACCATTGTTTTTTTAATTTTAATGATAGTTTTTATCTTCCTGGTTTTAATTTCTGTTTGGATAATCAACCATCTACGGATTAAAGTTAAGCATGGCAAGGGATATACTGCAAACTATCCTTCCTCATATCTTTGTAGTGATGGGCATAAAGTGAGAAGTCTGTCTGAGTGTGTTATTGATGATTTCTTTACACGATATGGAATTGTTCATAAATATGAAGATGTGATTTTAAAAACATCAGGGAAAAAGTTCATGTATGATTGGTACCTGAAGGAAGTGGATATATACGTTGAGTTTTTTGGGTATTCTGGTAAAAAATATAAGGAAACGATGGAAGAAAAAATAAGTTTTTACAGAAAGAATAATCTAAAAATGGTTAATCTTGGACCAGATGTTTTATCTAACATTGAAGAGAAAATTCCTGAAAAATTCGGAAAAGCATGGAAAGAGCTGATTCATGAAAAACACTGCCCAAGTTGCGGAAATGCTCTTGATGACAGGATTTAATATAAAATTAAAGCGAATAATTAAATATTTAAGATATTATTATTTGGAATATAGGTTTCAAGGGTTTTAATTTTTTCAACATATTTTTCATATATTCTTATTGATACTACTGGAAATTTTTTTAAAATCGAATCTTGTAATAATTTTAAATCCAAATTGCCAGAAAAGAGAGGTTTAATCCCTCTTAATACCAAATATAAAATAGGATTTTGAGAAGGGGTCAGTATTCTATTCTCAATATCGTTTGAGAATTTTTTTATTAATTTTTCGTTGATAAAAGAAATAATCTCATTCTCCGTTTGAAATATCTGTGGAAAATAGATTGTATACCACAAATGCTCTCGATTTTTAAGAGTGATATTTCTGACGTCAAATGAAAATTTATTCCCTTTATCAGATTCTTTGTTAATTTCAACGAGAAAAATTCCGCGCTTGTAATTTGATTCAACTGAACTAACAGCTTCACCAGAACCTGGATTAAATATCCACCCTCCAATTTTATATTGTAAATGATAATGGCCCAATGCGAGATAATTTATCCGATCTTGAAGGGGTCGAACTTTATAAAAAGGTATTCCAGGAACATTCTTCATCTGACCTTTTATTCCGAAATGTTGAAGTAGGATATTAAAGGTTCCATCACTTTGAGATATCCCAGTTCTTATTTTAGGGAGCATTTCTTCAGCTTTGCGACCTAAATAAGAAGATCCATAAATTGTTACATTGCCAATTCTAATTTTACCTCCTCTTTTTGTTTTATAATCATAAGTTTGAAACAAATTTTCGGTGGGTGCATCAGGATTAATATCTAATAATATCAAGAGATCAAGCTCTTGTAAAAACCTCAACCATGATTGTCTCCTTAAAATTCTAGCTCCTCGAGAATATTTTCTTATATCATGGTTTCCTTCAATAGTGATTATCTTTATGGAATTATGAGTTTTTTCTTTAAAATCTTTCAAATTTCTTACGATTCTTGTAAGTTGTTCAGGAAGTAAATCCAATGAACTAAATACATCACCACCGAGAAGGATAAATTTAACCTTTTTAGTAATTGCTAAATCTAAGATTCCTTTCAAAACGTTTAAAAAATCATCAGATCTTATAGGGCTTTGGTATTGTCCCGTCCCTAAATGTATATCGCTCGCATGAATAAAACGAACTTTTTGATTTTTAGAATCAGATTTTAACATTAAGAATTATGTTGATGGAAAAAAAATAAAAGAAAAGAGGTTAGAAGCTTAATAAAATGTTATTAATTGAGTGTTATTTTTTTTTCTTTAATTTTTCAAGGGCGAGCTCCGCTAGTGCAACTGCTTCATCAGCTCTTTTTCTTTCTTTGTTGAATTTATCTTTCAATTCTTCATTTTCTACTTTTAAACCAGACATTTCAAGCTCAAATGCTTGTTTTTGAAAAATCGCATCATCTCTTTCTTTTTCAAGGTCTTTCATTTTTATTACTGCATCATCCCGTTCTTCCATTAAATTCATCATTTTATCGTTTATTTTTTCCGTTGGAATTGAATTTAAATCAACTATGTTATCTATAATGTTTTCTTTCCCTTCATTTTCTGGTATTAAAGATGCATTATGCTTATTTACTTTTAAATCTGAAATTTCTTGCTTAAGTTCTTGGTTTTCTTCTCGCAAAGCCTCAATTTGATTGTATAAATCAGAAATATTCATTTTTTGATTTGAAATCATTTCTTTAATTGTAATTGGTGCTGGTTTCTCATTTTTCTCATCCATTTTTCTTCAAATATTAAGTTAAAATTTCGTCTTAAATAGTTACTTGAAATAAGAATTAGAAATAAAGAAAAAATGAGGGAAAAAAACTCCAAAAATGAATTATATTACTGGATTTCTTAAAGGTTTCTCAGGGTTAAATTCATTTCTTTGTACTATTTTATATGTTTTATATTCTGTGACAATTCCTTCAGGACTTTCATTAAGTGGCACTTTTACAAACAAATTATCATCTGGAAGAGGTTCTTCTATTTTTGGAGGATAAACTGCTGAGAAATGGGTTTGTTGTTGAAATTTTGCAAAGGATTTTGCTGCTTCTAATTCCTTAATTAAGAATTCTCGAACAGCAACTCTAATTAGTTCACTCCGGCTGGGATATAGTCCACCTTCACCAGTTAGCGCTTTAATTGCTTTTAGATACGATAACGGGAGATTAACAGTTATAATACGAATGATCACGCACCTTCATTTATTTTCTATTTACCTAATAAATTATTTCCGAAATTATTAAGGAAGATTATTGTTATGTAGATATATTTAAATTTCCCCCTCTTTGGAAACCTAAATTCCACTCACCTTTAAATTGCCTAAATAATTTAGAAGGTTTTTTGCTTTCCCCTCAGAATCAATGAGTTGATCGCTAATCACAATTGTTTGTTAAAATATTTAAGCCTTTCGAAGGTATTAACAGTTAAATACTCTTATATTACATATATAAAGGATGTTATAAAGTATTCACAATTAAGGGAAAAAGTTTATAAGAACGCCTATTCTTGATTGTCGATTTACGTTTTTACTCAATTAAGACTTATCTAAAAAACAATATTGTTTATCACATTTTATTCTGCATGTTGGAATATTTCATCTATATTTTTAGATTGTTCAAATATAGTTTTATTTTGGTATAAATCCGCTTTAGTTTGAAATTCTTCAAACGCTTGTGCCGATTCTAACTCTTTAATTATCCATTCTCTAACTGCAAATCTAATTAATTCAGATCTTGAAGGGTATAATTTCTTTTTACCTGTTAATTTCGCAATTGCTCTGAGGTAACTCTCGGGAACATTGCATGTTATAATTCTTATAATTTAACTCCCCCAAATCTTCGATTCATTTCGGCCTCTAGTAAAGAATAAAATTTTATCGGCAATTTCATCTTTGCTAGGATGATATAAAAAAATTTCTTTTTCCTTTGAATTGGAGAATAATCTATTGAAAACTCCCAATTTCTTGCAGTACTGCATTATTTCACAAAATTTAAATTCAAATTTCAACTTTGGGTAAAATATTGAATGATCTACTATTTTCAATTTTAATATAGAATTATATAAAAAATGGAAAGATAAATTATGCTAAAGAAAATATGAAAGAGTGTGATCAAGGATCCGTTTTTTAATAATGATTTGTAGTTGAATTCTTTAACACCATTCTTTTTAGCTAAGTTTAATGCCATTAGATCACATGCAGCACCTTGAGGTAAGAAATTTGATCCTAAGTTTATTCCTAAAAGAAATGCCATTAATATTAAATCTGGAACAGCCCCGGGGGTAAATCCATATAAATTTTTCAATAATGATATAAAAACAATTGCAGTAGGGACTTGTGCGAGAAAACCTGAAAGAATTCCTATTGAAATAAGTAATATTATAGCAGATATTAAAACATTTTCCGAAAAAATTGATGCAGTCCATCCCGCAATGATTTCAAATATTCCGACTATCTGCATACATCCTATCATCAAAAAAAGTGATATAAAGAAGAAAATAATCTTCCAATCGATTTTGGCTAAGCTATCAGAGATTTGTTCTCTATTTAATATGCTAATTAAAATAGCCCCTAAAGAAGAAACTACCCACGCATTAATAGGGAATAAAAATCCAATAACAACTGCCCCTAAATAAATGGAATTTAAAATAAATTGTATTTTATTGACAATGACTAAATTAGGATCCATTATCTCTAATAATATCTGCTTTTGCTGTTCAGTTGGAGCTTTAATTTTACGTAACATTGTAAAATCTAATAAAATGAGTGTTAATATTAACATTGGAAAAACATACAAAGAGAATTTACTAAGAAACCATTGTAAATCTAATGAAAAAGCTGCTCCAATCAAAATATTTTCAGATGATGAAAAAGGAGTATAAAGACTTCCAATATTGATTGTAAAGGAAATCCCAAATAGATAGGGTGCTGGATTAATTTTTAGAATTTTACATGCCCTTATTACTAAAGGAATAAATATAATTGCAACGGTAATATCTGCAATTATTGAAGCCGAAAGAGAACTAATGATACAAATTAAGTAAAAGAATTTGCGATGATTTCCTTTTGCAAAACGTAGCGTTTTAAGTGCAATCCACTGGAAAATTTTGTGTTTCTCACTAATCATCACAATAATCTGCATAGAAATTATAAATATAATAGGGTCGAATTCAATATAGGCTAAAAAAGTGTTAAAATCTAAATCTGGAAAGTAAATAACAGTAACTAGCACAGATATAAATGCCGCTAGTAGAGAATATCCAACGTAATCCAATTTTTCAATACTAAACACTATCATTACTCCCAAAAAAAGAAGTAATAAAATGATAATTGGAATTACATTGCTCATTATATTTTTCGTGCTAATACAAACTTTATAACTTTTCGATTATCTTTAACTGATTTTTATTTGTGTTTCTTGAATATTTCCTAAAAAAATTATTGACAAAAATTAAATATTTTTAAATGCTTTTTGAATATGAATTCATATAATAGTGATTTAAAATGTCAAAAAAAGTAGATGTAGAAGTAAGTCAAGAAGATGTAGACAAGGCTATGGGAAATCCTCAAAAACAAGCACAATTGACAGAAATGGAGCAAATAAATTCAATGATGAGTGGAGTTAAGCACAAAATTATTGTTTGCTCAGGTAAAGGTGGTGTAGGGAAAACAACTGTAGCTGTTAACTTAGCAATAGCATTAGCAATCAAAGGTCTCAAAGTTGGAATACTTGATGTAGATATAACAGGACCTAACGTTCCTAAAATGCTAAATTTAGAAGGAGAAAGACCAACTGTAATTCCTGGAACAAACACATTTACACCAGTAAGTGGCCCTATGCTTTCAAGTGGTGGCCCAATTCAAGTCATGAGTATGGCTTTTCTATTAGAGACTTCTGATACTCCTGTAATATGGCGTGGCCCTCTGAAAATGAAAGCTATCAGACAATTTATTGCTGAGGGAGATTGGGGAAAGTTGGATTATCTTATTTTAGACTTACCGCCAGGAACTTCAGATGAAACTTTAGATGCAATGCAATTGGTTGGAAACAATTCTGGAGTCGTGATTGTAACAACCCCACAAGAAGTTGCCACCATGGATGCCCGAAAAACGATTAATATGTCTAAAGCAATGAAATTAAATGTAGTTGGAATAATTGAAAATATGTCGGGTCTAACAGTAAAATGCCCGAAATGTGAAGAAGAAATTAAAATTGATCTCTTTGGTTCTGGTGGCGGTGAAAAAGCTGCAAAAGAATTAGATGTTCCATTTTTAGGGAAAGTT
>JAUWPK010000106.1 GCA_030611625.1 Promethearchaeum sp.
TTTTGATTTTTTTGTTTTTTCTTACCATTTAGAGAATTTCTTGCTTCATTTTGCATCTTTTCCAGCGTTTTTTCCGAGATCCCACGCCATAAAGGGATATTTTTTCCACTAAGCAAATTATATCTTTGGATTCAAAAACGCCTTTTTATTCATTATTCCCAGTCTAAATAAATAGATATTTTTATTCGATGATTTGGAAAAAGAAGAAAAAGAAGAAAAAGAAAAAATTAAGCCATTCTTTGTTTTTTAATCGAATATTTAATTCCGATAACTGCGAAAATCGAAATCAATCCAAGAAAAATGGCTGAATACCCTGATACCGAAGAAAGCGGATCTGTATTATCTGGATCGGTATTATTCGGCGGTTAATCTACATTAACCGTAAATCTTACCGTATTCTGTGCAATATTGCCCATTTCATCCGATACTATGATTGTAATATTGTGATTACCTTCTAATAACCCTTCTGGGATATCATAATAAATATCTTCACCACTAACACACTCGGTTGCCGAGACAATTTCATTACCATTTAATTCGATTGTATAGGTGGCAGGATTTAAATTTACAACGACACAGAGAAAAAAAAATATGAAAAAAAAAAAAACCAAAAGTTTCATCGGACGACCTTTAATCCACTTCGCGCTCAATAAAATCAAAAAAGTCATAAATCCATGCACGAGGTTTTGAAGCTAAACCTAAACTACCATCAACTTTACAATCTCCAGAAAAGAATTCAGCGTCTGTATTTGGATTACCTTTCATTATCTTTAGTTGACAGGCAGGAGTCCAATCCATCCATACTACGTGCTTAATAGGCTGGATCATCGCTGGATCATGAGTTCCAGAATATAGCGCAAGTTCTTGTTTTTCCGGAGTGAATTTAAGGATAAATTTTACATCACTACCTCGAATTTCAATAAAATACCCGAGAGATTCATATTCTTCTAGATCGCTCTCTAAATTTTCCCAGTATTCTTGTTTATCTTCATCATCCGATTCTTTAGATGCATGTGCGGTACCTACAACAGCTTTGAAGAATAATTCTGCGTCTTTAACGCCATCTAAGTCACCATCATCAAATTTTTTTACGAATTCGTCTATAGCGTTTTTCATTTCATCTATAGTGAACCATTTAA
The DNA here is from genome assembly GCA_030611625.1 of Promethearchaeum sp. GTDB lineage: Archaea > Asgardarchaeota > Lokiarchaeia > Sigyniarchaeales > Promethearchaeaceae > Promethearchaeum. The sequence goes on from JAUWPK010000106.1 coordinate 1,140, forward strand.
TAATTTCCATTTTTTTCACCTTTGTATAAAATAAGTTCTTTAACCAATTTAGGTTGTTTGAATCTCTGTTTGATCATTAATAAAGCTTTTTTTCAAAATCCCATCGTAAATAGTAAAAATATTTTATCATAAAATATCAATGAAGGTTCGGAAAAAATCAAAACTAATCAATAACGGAGAAAAGTGGGTAAAAAACTAAGTAAAAACGGAGCAAATAGCTGAGTTATAATACAATTTTGCCCTTTGAGATTAAGTTATTAACCAGATCATCGAAAACTTTGTCGATATTTTTGCCAATTCGCGCTGATGTTTCGAGATAGCTGATGTTCAGTTCATTTGCTAGACTTAACGCTTTTTCTTGGGAAATTTGGATTTCTTCTTCAAGATCGCATTTATTACCGCACAGTACAACCTCGATTTCATTAAAATTAGGAAAATTATTCTTTACATCTGAATACCAATTCCTAATACTTTCAAATGATTCTGGTTTGGTTAAATCAAATACTATAATCACACATTGTGCGCCGTTATAGTAAAGTGAGCGGATTTTTTGGAATTTTGATTGTCCTGCAAGGTCCCAAAGGATCATCTGAAATGATGTATCATAAAGAAATATGTTTTTTTCGGTAATGTTGGCTCCAATTGTTGGAATGTAGCTTTTTCTGAATGCTTGGTCTGTAAATTGGAGTATCATCGAGGTTTTTCCCACACCTGGGTCCCCAATTATGATGGTTTTAAAAGCGAAATCTGCTTTAGTTGATTGTTCGTGTGTTTCTGGGAATTGTTTTGAATTATCATCAAATTGTAGTTCTTGGGATGCTAGTTTAAGTAAGAATTCCTGGATATTTTTATGGAATAATTTAAGTTTATCTCGTAGGATATCTTTGTCTTCATTCTTTTTGATAAGCTGGAGAAAATCGATGAGAAATTCATTTATTTTTTCTTCAATATCATCTTTATATTTGTATAGAATGGAATCATCTTTTTCTTCAAATAGGATAGATAGTGTGGCTTCTCTTCTTCCACCTCTGCGAGTTGGGTCCTTCCATTCTATAAGTTTAACAAGCCCTTTCTTCTTAACCTGAGGAAAACTCATTATTACCAATTCATCTGATATTTTCTTTGAATAGGTGAAAAGATCAATGGTTACGCCTGATACAGCGCTTCTAGTATATTTAGGGATATCTTTTGGATAAAAAACCCACGTAAATGGGCCGATTTTTTCATCAAACATGGAGAAAATAATTTGAAGTGCAATTTGCATATGTATTTTTAATATCATTTCTATTATAATAAGATTATTTCTAAAAAAAACTCAATTTTTTTTTTTTTCTGTCCAGTCTGGATTAAAAATCTGAATCATATCTATAATTATGTTTTTGATTTTTTTTCTCATCAGCGGTAGTATCCCCACAATTACTACAAAAATTTTCCTTTGGATCTAAGGGATGTCCGCATTGTTGGCAATACATAGTTGCATCGGTGATTTTATGCGATTTTTCACTTTGATATGTAGGTTTTTTGGGATTATAAGAGGATGCTCTGGATAATGCAACTAACGCTTTGTTTCTTATTTCTTTTGCGTCTTTTCTCATTTGGGGATATTTTATTAAGTAATAATAACCGAAAGTTCCTAGTATAATAAGTGGTATTATGATGAACATTGCTGAGAATCCCGCTGGCGCGCCTTGTGTTCCTATCGAAGCCATCCCCATAAATATAATTAAAAACACTACGACAATTATAAGTGAGATTGGATTTTTAGTTTTATCTACTCGTTCTGAATAGCATTCTGGGCATAATTCATATCGATAACCATAACGATGACGATGGGAACGACTTGAGCTATACATCGGACGATAAATATTTTTACATTCTAAACAGATAAGTGCTCCACAATCTTCGCATTTTGAAATTGCATTTTGATCTGGATGATATTTGCATTTCATATTTGTCATTTTTTATTTTTTCTCCTATAAAAAAATATCTTGATACCTACATGTAGTTCTTCCTTTTAAAATATTTTTCAAGGATTGTTATTTAATAATTTCTTGTATTTTGGGTTCTAATAATTCCCAGATATTAGAATTGGAGACATCTGGAGCAAATTTTTCTTTTTCCATTATAGTCATCATTGGTATTAAATTTAGTATATAAGATTTTTTTTCCTCAGTATTGCAATGAAATAACCGGAACTTTCACTGTATGTGGGGTAAAAGCGAAGCAAATTTTTCAAGTCATTTGTATCAAGTCCCTCATACTCTAAACCGAATTTTCCATATTTTAGATATTTCTGATCAATTGGTATTGTTTTATATCCAAGTTTTTGAACCGCGTAGGCAATTATTCCTTCATTTTCTTCTTTTGGTATCGTACATGTATTATACATTAGGATTCCGCCTGGTTTTACAAGTTGGTCAACTATTTTTAGTAATCTACGCTGATTTTTAGGGTAATCTAATAATATATTTTGGGGTTTTTCGAGATATAATTTGGGACGGGTTCCTAACGCTGAACACGGAGGATCAAACAGTAAAAAATCAGCTTTTTCTCTGAACTCTGGCATTTTCTTTAAAATTTTTTCTAGCTTGATTGCCATAACTTCAATATTTTGTAAATTTAAACGGTTGATATCATTCCGTAAATGTTCTAGACGGTTTGTAGAACGATCAATTGAAATAATTTTTAACCATTTCGACTCATTCTGCTTTGAAAATAACCAATGACTCCATTCTGCTATTGCAGTTGTTTTATGTCCAGGAGCAGAACATGTATCAAAAATAACGGGATTTTCAACTTGAGTGTTTTTATGTATTTCTTCAACAAAAATTGCACAAGCTATTGTTGCGGGAAGTGTTTGTTCAGAGATCCAACCATTATTATATATTGCACTTGAACGATATTTTGCAAGGGAATATCTTGGTAAAGTGTTGTTTACAAGGATCCCTTTCTTATATTTTGGGAGATCTTTTGATGAAATCATTGTTTCACCGTTTGCTATATGAAATTTTCTAAATATTTCGTCCATTTTTTCGTTTTCAAATGGAGGTTTTAATAAAATGGATATTTCTTCCCCCTTTTCGAATTTATCAGACATTCCTTTAAAACCGGGGATGAATAAATCGGCACCTATCATTATTGACTCTGCTGCAAATTTATCCGTATATATCTGTTTACTAAGCAAGGGAATCGTTCTATTTTCAGTAAATGGGATCTTTAAGGTATTTTCAAGGGGACCTTTTATAGCATTTGTCCCTGGAAATTGATTTTTAAATTCTTCTATAATTTCTTCAATGGAAATTTTATTTAAGTTAACGCGAAGGTAATAAAATTGCGGGGGAACAGTTATACATTCTAAGATTTCCTTAAGTTCATCCAAATCTGTTATTGTGTTATAAAGATGATTGACGATTGAGGATGATATAAAATTAATTCTTGCAAATACGTAAATTTTTTCCATTTTTCTAACTTAATATTATTTTTTTTAGAATATCTTTATCTTTCCCAGTAAAAATATTATCAAATTGCAAATTTTCAACCAAATCAACCATTTTTTTATCAAGATCTTCAGAAATGTGAGGTTCTATGTTATTATTTACAAGAAATTGGGTAAATTCATGAAAAGATAATTGTGAAATTTTCCAAGCTTTTTTGAAACCAATTACATTTTTTTTATATAGTTCCAAAGCTAACTTTTTCCCTCTCTTCTTAATTTCTGATTTTGTAAGTTCTTTTATCATTGCAGGAATAGAAAGATTGGATAGATCCGCCATTAATTTCACAACATCATATTCATCCTTTGATAATCGCAAATTTATTTGATTCATATTATTATATAATTATCTGGATTATTAACATCCTCGAACCATTTTATATCAATTTTAATATAATGGATCTGGAAAAACATCAATATCAAAATGTATTGCGAAATGTTTTACAAGAGCTTTAGCAACGGAAAAGAGATGAATAATTCTTTCAATATAATCGGTGTTTTCATTGGATTGAATAATGTTATCGTCATAATTTAATATTATGGCAAATATTATATCATTTTTTTACCAGAAAGTTGAATCGAAGAATAAAAATTTTTAAAGGCGCAATTCAATACTACAATGATGTAAGTATGAAACAACTAAATTCTATAAAGAACAAAGCCGTTAAAAAAAGATCGTTGATTCTTCTATTCTTAATCGGTATTTTCACGGTTGGAACGTCATTAGTTCAATTTCAGCCGGACGGGGTTCTTCCTCTTCTATCGGAGAATAATCCTAAAACCACCAGTATACAGTCCTCAATCTCTGGAAATATCCAATATACAACTGTAGATCCAATTAGTATTAATGAAGCGAGTGATTGGACCGATTTAACATTTATTACAGGCAATGGAACAGAATTTGATCCATATATAATTGAAAACATCGAAATTATCGGCCAAGATAATATGTTTGAGGATAGTATAACATCTAAAGGGATTTCTATTGGATATAATGCATGGTTTCGCATTCAGAACTGTAAAATTTCAGGTTTTCATGCTGCAATTTACTGTATTACTATCGCAGCAGATTGCCAACATAATATTACTGATAATGAAATAGATCAATGCGGAATCGGGATCTACACAATCGGACCATACTATCGGATTGCCAGAAATCAGATATCAGAATGTCATGCAAAACCTGAACATCGGCCATTTCTTTTAGATTATGGAGAACCAGATAATATTCCAATACATGGAGGCGCAGGAATTTATACATCTTTTACAAGTGGTTTACAATGGGTTGAAGAAAATACAGTGAGTAAATGTGATGTAGGAATTGCTTTGGGGCATTTAACTGTTGTGCGGAACAATCACCTGGAAGATTGTGGCTTTATATTTGATCGTAGTCACTTATTGTCAATGGAAGTGCAGGGGAATACCGTAAATGATTTACCTCTTGGTTTTTTCACGCCTAATACTTATTCAACTGAGGAACACGAATTTTTAATATTGGATGGAAACGATCAACAATATGGACAAATAATTGTTGCTATGTGTGAAAATGTAATTCTAAAAAACTTGCTTATTCGTAATAGTTCGTTAGGCATCTCATTAATGCTTAACTACAACTTAACTTTATCGAATGTGACTGTTGAAAATTGCATTTTGGGAATGTATTTATGGGATACCGGACCTTTTGTACCAGATGAAGGAGAGACGGAATTTATTGAAACAAATGAGTTAAATTTTAGGGATTGTGAAATCGGTGTTCAGATAAATGTGAGGAGATCTGAATCGAACAAGTTGATATATAATGTTTCCCTAGCATTCCAATCATTTTCTGGAAATAAATACGATTTATATTTAGGTCCAGATGCAATAATTGGAATTTCAATCACTGTTCCTAAAAGCACCTCTCTGTTTTTTGATTTTTATATTCCGTTTCGTTTGTCCGTGCTTTATGAAGGTAAACCATACGAACAAGTCGAAAATGTAACCTCTCATATCATTGATCCTTATCAAAATTATCCCTATGATGCAATCGAGGTAAATTTGAATGATTTAGGAACGTATGAATTCCTAGGAGAATTATTACTTATAGAAGATTCAGAAGTAATTGATTATATCTCTTACCATAATTTTACCATAATTGCGAAGCAATTCGAAAGGATTAAACTTCCTGGATTCGATAGTTGGATTATTATTGGGGTTTCATGCTTCTCAGTGGGAATAGTTTTAATTTTCACCCCAATTTCTCGCAAACGCGAGAGTTAAATCTTTTTTTTTTTTTATGAAAAATTCTTACATTGAAAGATATATAAGAATTGAAAAAAAAAGAATTAAGAAAAAATAGGTATAAAAACAAGATAACAAATAGCCGACAAGATTGCAGCAACTGGAAACGTTATAACCCAGCTTACTACCATTTTTCTAAACGTTTTCTTATCTGGTCGCTCTCCCTTAACCCTTCCAGCACCTAAAACTGCAAAAATCAAGATATGACTTCCTGAAACAGGTAATCCGAGCATTGTAGCCACGAAAATTACAATGCTTGTTGAAATTTGGATACTAAATGCATCGCTTGGTCGCATTTCAATTAGATTATTACCCACATTTTTAATTACATTTTTTCCAACGATTACCAAACCAAGAGATAACATTATCCCAGTTAACACTACAAGAGTAATAATTAATGTCTCATTTGTTTCTGCTATATCTTTTGACTCTATTAACCCGTACATGATTCCAAGCGCATTTGCTGAATCATTTCCACCTCTGCTAATTTGAGTCCAACACACAGCGGCAATTAGCACATATACAAACTTCTTTTCAACACCTTCCAGGGTATCCAAACCTAATTTTCTCGAATGCATAAATTTTTTCGTTCCAAGCTCAAATAAATATGCTCCGAAGTAACCGAAAATTGGCGAAAGCACCCAACCTAAAACTACGCCTCCCATTTTTTCCCAAGCTAGCGCTTCAATAAAATTTTGTTGATATCTAATGGCCCAAACAACAGCAATTCCAAAAACAGATCCAACAATGGAATGTGTAGTAGAAATTGGTGCTCCTGTTTTTGATGCAACTACAAGCCAAATGGTTGTACTGATAAGGATTGCTAGCATCATACTTACGGTATAATCTACTTCATCTCCGAGAAGGCTGCTTCCTACTGTTTTACCAACGCGTGCAGAGAGATAAAAAACTCCGACAAATACCAAAATTCCTCCCAGGATAACTGCTACTTTTAGTTTAACGGCTCTAGATCCAACTAAAGTTGCCATAGTCTCGTCATTAGCGCCTATCCCAAATGCTAATGCAAGCATCAAGATTAAGAGGATTATTATTATTGTACTTAATGATGACAAATTAACTCATTCTCCATTTTTTTATCCAAATTTATAATGCGTATTTGCACAGCATTCCGTTTATTTCATCAGCGAATTCTTCTGATTTATCTGAGACTTTACTAATTGCTTTAATTAAATTTTGGAAATAATTGAACTCTAAAGGTTCTAACTTTAATTCAAATATTTTGGTCAAGAGAACCCAATGAATTTCTCGAACTTCTCTTCTGAAATCTGTTATGGTTTTGATATATTGTGGACCTTCCGAGAAATCAACCAGGATTACTTTTATTAATTTCATTAAGTCGATTCCGATTTTGCCAATATTTTCTGCCATTTTTCCAAGACCGTCAATTAATTCTGCAGGAGGCGTTGGATTAAATTGCAAAAGTTTTCTAACTACGATTTCGGTTTCATCGACTATTTTATCCATTCTTTCAATAATTTTCAAGCGATCTGTCCTAGTAAAAACCATTGTTTCTTTAGAGAATATTCTTTCAATAATAATCTCGCGTGAGCGGTCTTGCTTCTTTTCAATAGATATTGTTTCATGAGCTTTTAATCTTGCTTCTTCGACATTATTTTGGCAGTATGCATTCACAGCCATCGTCATTGTTTGAAATGCTTGATTTAGGAGATCTGCATTTTCATAAAATAAATCTCTTAGAGAATTTCCTTTTTCTTTTTTCAAATAAAACACAACCTTAAAAATTCGATAATAAAATAAATTATATTTTTTAGGATAAATAAGTTCAGATTTCTTAAATTTCTTAAATAGATGAAAACTTAATAAAAATTGATGAAGAAATTTTTAGAGGATTTGATGTTTCTATGAATTTGAAAGAAGTTACTGCCAAAGACATAATGAGTACAGATGTTACTGTTATAAAAAGAATGGAGAAAGTCACTTCCGCTGAAATGATGATGATAAAAAGAAATATCGGCGGTTTACCTGTTGTATCAGATTCAGATAAATTAATTGGGATTATAACACAGAGAGATATTCAGCTAAGTCGCTCAATTATCGGTACAGAGGCATTTCATGTAGATGATCTCTATTCCAAGAATCCTGTAAAAGCAACTGTTGATGAAGATTTTCCCAGTTTAATTAAAAAAATGAATGATAATAATATCGAACGTATACCTATTGTTAATGGAAATGACCATGTTGTGGGCATTGTAGTAACTAAAGATATAATTAAAGCTTTAGGCGCATTTTTTAAAAAATCCTAAGCATTTCGGAAATTTCCCACATATTGCTCATAGCAGAAATTAATCTCTTTTTAGATACTAAATGACTTAAACCGATTTTCCTTTTTTCATCTAAGATCTTTTTTAGAAATTTCGCTTCTATTTTGAATGGAGAATCCCAATTTTCAATAATACTTAGAAAATCTTTATAGGATGCTTCAACTTGCGAAAGGGTTCGTCCTTGAAGGGTTTTTATTATCCATTTTTCTCTTTTTATTATCATTTTTTTCACTTTTTCTTTTATTTGAATTTTAAAAAAATTAAAATCAACAATCAATACTCCATTGTTCGTGTGTAAATTCGATTGGGCTATATCCGTAATTTTTTAGATGTTTCTTAATCATTTCATAAATATCCTTACTTAAAAAAGGACAAATAAGAATGCTCAAATCCCTATGC